>NZ_DIPG01000123.1:19000-29689 GCF_002426325.1 Syntrophomonas sp. UBA5494
TATAAAAACCTGTTCTTATTGTGGACTGGTTTGCCGTATACTATTGAACTGCCTGCATTTATTTTACAAGGTCTGGTTCTCAAACGAACACAGGATTTCTGGCAAGACCGCAATCATATCCCCGGCTACCAAGCCGCGCTGCCCTTTTTGTTCAGCCACCCGGTCTCCACACCGGGCATGCAGATAAACGCCTGCTACAGCAGCTTCAGTAGCCTTTAATCCCTGGGCGATCAAGCCGGTTATAATGCCGCACAGAACATCCCCGCTGCCGGCTGTTGCCATACCCGGGTTGCCAATGATATTTATATACAGATTGCCGAAAGGGTCGGCTACCACGGTCTTGTTTCCCTTCAAGACCAGGGTCACGCCCCACTCCACTGCATAATGGCGGGCTACTTCCAGGCGGCCGGCCTGAATCTCGGCTATGCTCTTGCCGGTCAGACGGGACATCTCCCCGGGATGCGGGGTCAAGACGATAGGTACCTGCCGATCTTTAAATATGTCGGTATTGCCCACCAGAGCATTTAAACCATCGGCATCGATCACCAGCGGAATACCGGCCCGCTGCAGAACGTGCCGCATGACCGCCGCGGCTTCAGCATGACCTGACATACCAGGTCCTATGGCCGCAACTGATACGGTACCCATCAGATTGTCCAAAACCGCCACAGCCTCCAAGCCGATCAAAGCCTCACCGGATTCAGGCAGCGGGGCTGCCATCACCTCAGTGATGACGCCGTCGACAATAGGCGCCAAAGATTCGGGCAGTGCGGCTGTAACCAATCCGGCCCCAGTGCGCAGGGCGGCATAGGAGGCCATCACCACAGCCCCGGTAAGGCCCACCGAGCCGCCGATCACCAGGGCATGGCCAAAAGTTCCCTTGTGGGATTCCGCCGGACGCAGCTTGATAAAAGGACCTACCATATCAGCAGTGATAAGGTTGGTTTTCAGTTGATTATCCAGCAAGAGCGTTCGCGGTATAGAGATATCCGCAACGCTCAAGGTGCCGACATAGTCCTTGCCCGGTTCCAATACCAGGCCGATTTTGGGCAGAGCAAAGCAGACTGTGTGAGTGGCTCTGATGGCGGTACCGTGAACCAGGCCGGTATCCGCATCAACCCCGGAAGGGATATCCACGGCCACTACCGGCTTTTTGCACCAGTTGACCATGTCAGCCAGACGGGCTTCATAATCGTTCAGTCTGCCCTTAAAACCGTTGCCGTAAAGAGCGTCGACGATTAGATCGCTATTTAGAAGACAGATCATCAAGCTGTCCAAGTCTGCTTCTTGCTGCAGTTCATAAAACTGCCCCCCCATTTTCTTGAGGATTTCAAAATTGGTTCTGGCGTCTGGCGGGAATGCCTCGGGTCTGCCCAGCGCGAATACAAAAACCTGCGCTCCGGAATTCATCAAGTGCCGGGCGATAACCAACCCGTCACCGCCGTTGTTGCCTTTTCCCACCAGGACCAACACGGTTTTGCCCGCCGCACCGTCCAGTATCTCTTCAACTATTTCCACAGTGCGAATCCCGGCATTTTCCATCAATACGAGGCCCGGTATCATATAATCATTTATTGCTTTACTGTCAATCTGTTTCATTTCCTGAGAATTTACCAGTTTCATGTCTTCATCCTTTCGCAGTGATTATCGCTGCTACAGCCTGTTGGGCTGAGTGGGATAGACTTATGCTTGGAGCCGCCAGCCCGGCATCCAACTGGGCCCGCCGGGCCCGGCCGTGCAAACAGAGGGTTGGGCTGCCGTCCGGATTCAAGTTCACCTCGATTTCCTGCCACCTGCAGCCGGCCAGGGCCGGATGCAGTTTGCGCACTGCTTCCTTGGCGGCAAAACGAGCCGCTAATGAAGGATATGGGTTCTTCTTGCTCATACAATAGTTGAGCTCTGCTTCAGTATAAACCCTTTTTAAAAAACGCGGCGTCCGGCAGACCACATTTCTCACCCTGTCAATATCAATTATATCTATACCAATTAACAATATGTACCCCCCTTTCCAGCATTATCTGCAGTACAACAAAGAAAGCCCCGAAATCCTGCAGGATCTCAGGGCTGTTTCATCAATCATTCACCTCTATTGTACGGCGAAATCATATAGCTCCGTTCTTTCGCCCTCATTTAATATTTTATCCATATCCAAAAGAATTAAAAGCCGGTTGTCTAATTTTCCTACTCCGGTAATATAATCCGAAGCAATGGCCCCCATAACTGCCGGAGGCGGTTCGATACTATCCACCGGCAGGCGCATTACCTCACTGACCTCATCAACGATGATGCCCACAGTTTTACCGCCCACTTCAACCACCACACTGCGCGATTCTGCAGTTAAATCCGAAGCGCCCATATTAAAGCGCTTTTTAAGATCGATAATAGGGATCACTCTACCGCGCAGGTTAATAATGCCCTCAATAAAATCTGGTGTTTGAGGCAGCCTGGTCGGCTGAGTCATGGGTATAATCTCTTGTACGGTGGTTACGCCCACACCATATTCACATACCGAATCCTGCTGTTTGAGTTTGAATACCACCAATTGAATTTCTTCAGCCATGCTGTCTCCTCCATTGTCAAAGAATAAATTTATGATTCGTTATCACCGTTTACCGGTACTTAATCCTTGTAGTATTTAATCGAAAAAATTAATCAAATCTATTAGTCTTTTCGTTAAATTCAAGGCTTCCATTATCTGGGATAATAATTTACGAAAAAAGTCGTTTTGCTGGCATCCGGCTTTTCATGCCCATTTAGCGGTCTTTCATGTTTGATTTGCAGCAGTTCATACCCGCCTTATCATTAATTTTTCTGGGTAAAAACCAGTAAAATTCGGCGAATGAGCAGGATAAAGTTGGTTTTTGTGGTAATTTGATTATGTGTAGGTTTTTGATTAAGCTATGAAAGAAGGGAATGAAGTGATTTCCATTTCCTGGTACTTGGTGTTGACTGTTGGCATTCCCGAGTCCCTGCTGATGGTTTTGATGGGATTTCAATTGTACAACCTGAGGCTTAAATTCGGACATGCCATCGTTATCGCTGCTATGAGTGCAATAATATCATTTTATGTTAGAAAATTGCCCATTGTCTTTGGAGTGCACTCTCTTATCGGAATAGTTGTATTGATTTCGCTTTGTTGGTTTTTTACCCGACTTCCATTATATAAAGTAATTTGGTCAGTTTTGACGGGGTTTGCGGTGTTGGCGGTAACGCAATCGATTTTGGTACCGTTAATTCTATGGCTGACATCAATTGACTATGAGCAAATTAAAAATAATATATTAATTAATTCGTTGATGTTTCTGATTCAAGCCCTATTTGTTGGTGCAGCCTTAGTTTATTGTAAAGTCCGTAAGGTCTATATCTTCGATTTGAGTGATGGAGATCAAAATGCCAACCAACAAGCCCATTATAGCGATTTCGACGATATTATTTGAAACCGTATTTATTGCTGTCATTATTCTGGCAATAACCATTGGTCCTGATATTGAAGGGCTCAAAAAATTCTTGCCTTTTGCTAGTTTGGTGATTATGTTATTGAGCGGCTTTGTCGTAATATCGATTCGCCAAATAGATGAATATAGCCTGAAGCTGGTTGAAAGCCAGTTATTGCGAGAACATCTCAGCAACATCGAAGACTTGGTACATAGCTTAAACAGCCAGCGGCACGAGCACACCAGGCATATTCAAACCCTGCAGGCTATGTTGTATCTGGACGAAGTGGACCAGGCCCGCGACTATCTGGACGGGGTGGCCGAGCAGTACTGGGAGATACAGGATCTGGTATACGTCGGCAACCCGGCTCTCACTGCCCTGGTGAATTCCAAGCGCAAGCTGGCTGAGACCAAGAATATACAATTTGATTTCGCGGTAAAGTGTGAAGTCAATGAAATGGGCATCCCTCCCTGGGATTTATGCAGTATTATCGGCAACCTGATAGATAATGCCCTGGAGGCCAGCCTGAGGGGACAACATCCGCGCCGCGTATCACTGGAGTTAAAACATGAGGAATCCCAGTATGTGATCTATGTTTACAATAGTGGGGCCCGAATACCCAAGAAACTGGAAAACCTGATGTTTACCCCGGGCTTTTCCACCAGCGGTTCCGCTGGCCGCGGCTTTGGCCTCTATATCGTAAAACGACTGGTTGAAAAATATGGCGGCAATATCCGCGTAGTTACCCAGCCTAAGACTACTTTCATAATTAATCTGCCTGGGCGCAGGAGGATGTATGAACAAGTGGCTTTCATCGAAAATAGCGTCTGATATCGGCCAGCATTTGGGCAGCAGTGCAGAAGAAGTTGAAGTATATGCCTATGGCCTGGAGAATTTTTTGAACAATGCGCTGGAATTACTGCTTTTATTCGTGTTGTCCTCGTTTCTGGGTCTATTGATTCCAACTTTCCTGGTATTGATGGCATATGGCCTGATCAGAGTCCCTGGAGGAGGCGCTCATCTCAAAACCTTCCCCCGCTGCCTTACTACCAGCCTCTTGTTGATGTTGGGCCTGGCTAAACTGAGTGAGATGCTCCCTTTAGGTATTGCTTGGGCATTGGCTGCCATTATCATTTTGACTATAGCCGGGCTGGCTGTCATCAGAGCCTGGGTGCCGGCGGGAACCGAGAAAAAACGGGTTACGGCAGCTCATGAAATCAGACAGCAAAAGCAAATAACCTCAGTGACCTTGTTGGTCAATGTTCTGGCCGCGGCTGGCTTGCTTTATTGCGGTAATTCCAGCCTGGTCAACGCCATACTCCTGGGTTGGCTAGCTGGTTTATTGGTTATAACCCCCTGGGGATATAGATTATTTCATACCCTTGATCACGGTATGGATATTCTGGAAAGGAGGTGTTCGGTGTGAAAGCGAAATTAATGTCCAAAGCCTATGCCAGTCTGGCTTCCTTTGCGTTGGTGCTGGCGGTGTTCAGCGCTGTAAAACCCATGTGCTGGCTAATCGTCTATGAGCCAGACATCCCTCAAAGCCTGAAAAAGTAGGAACTAAGCATGTTTAAAGTACTGATCCTAGAAGATGAAAATTACACTTTGCGCTTTCTCGAGAAGCTAATATCGGAGCACCCCAAGGTCGAACAAGTAGTAGGAACCTCAATCAGCCAGGAAGCGATTCGCCTGGCCAGCGAAATCGCTCCAGATCTGGCATTTTTAGATATTGAACTAGCACCTGAAGATAATTTGAACGGTATCGATGTCGCCCGGGCCATTTATACCGTCAGCCCGCATACCGAGTTCATCTTTGTTACCGGTTATGCCAAATATGCTGTGGATTCCTTTGCGGTTCATCCTTATGATTATCTATTGAAACCGATTAAGCGGGATAAAGTTATGCAGGCCATTTCGGGTCTTGATTCGGAGCGTCAGGCCATCAATCTGCATAAAAGCCCTAACAACCGCCTGGTCATTAAATCCTCAGACAGCATAGTTTTTCTCAATATCGATGATATATTTTTCATCGAAAAGCAGGGAAAAAAGGCTTTTATTCATTCGATCGGGGGCGTTAACGAAAGTAATTGCATTTTTAATGAATTGGAGTCATTGCTGGGTCCTAATTTTTTGCGGGTTCACAAGTCTTATGTAGTCAACATGGATAAGGTGAGCCAGATCAAAGATGCCGGCAATCAATCCTATGCCATCCACTTTGAGGGATACAGCGGTGTAGCCACAATGAGCCGCAACCGTTTTCGCGTTCACATCGACCGGTTTACACCTTCGTTTTAAGCCTTTAAAACGCTATCAACCGTTTGGCCTCGGCAATTTTTTCGGTAATGGTGAACATGTTGCTCATAGTTCCAACCCGGAGCTTGCCTAGCAGCTGGTAATAGCTCAAACAAGTGTGGCTGGAGATTATTTCAACCCCAGATTCCTGCATGTGCTGTAAATAGGGCAAGACATCCGATCCCTCGGTTGCCAGGAATACCCCGCTGTTTATAAATACTACGGTTTTTAGCAAACCTTCCAGCTGCATGAGGGAGTAGATGAAGCTATTCATCAGCTGCCCTCCCCAGTGGTCTTCACCTTTTCCCAAAGAGGTACTGCTGATGACCAGGACGGTTTGTCCATATTCCGCCGATGCCAGTCGCAAGCCTTGGACCGACTCATGTTTTTGAATATTGATATGGTATTGGCCCTGCTTTTCCTCTACGGTAGCTTTATAAGGCAAATCGGCAATAAGGTTGGTAATCTCCTGTATAGCATTCGAGTTGTCAACAATCGCCAGGACTTCAAGGCAATGCCTGTCCAGGAGGGCTTCGCTAGTAAGAAGCCACGTTTCTGGAAATGAAAGCCCGCGGGCATCCACTGTTTTCTTCACAGCCCAAACTCCTTTTGTCTTTTCACTTATTGTAACATACTACCAACCTGTCATTAGAGCAGTTACCTCATTTGACCAGCCCCATTTTACGGTAGGTGGCTTCATCCATTTCGCCGCTGGGATTTAAACCGTGCCAGGCCTGATAATATTTTACCGCCAGGACGGTCATGTTCCCATAACGCCCGTCAGCAACCCCAAATTCGATTCCCAGTTGCTTGAGACGCGCCTGGACATAAACCACGGATTGCCCCGTAGAACCCTTCTTCAGCTTAACCGGTTTTATCTGCTGGGGGATCATGTTGCCATTGTTGACGATCTTCACGCGGCATCCATGAGGAACCAGCGGATACAGCTTTTCAACGTCGCGGTTGAACATGCGAATGCAGCCGTGAGAAGCATAGCTTCCGATCGATCCCGGTTTATTGGTGCCATGTATCCCATAAATACCCCAAGGGACATTGAGGCCCATCCACCGCGTACCAAACCCGCCTCCCCACGAAAGGGATTTTTGTGCCACCCGCCATTCTCCTATAGGCGAGGGGGTCGAGGATTTGCCGACAGCCACCGGGTATTTGCACACCACTTCTTTATCTTTGTAAAGCACCAGAGTGCGGCTCTTTACATCAATCACGATCAACATTTTACCGTCTGCTCCCGGTGAGCTTGTAAGGCAGGATGCATCAGGTTCCTGAGGCATCAAAGTAAGCCACTCCTCTTCCTTGACTATGCCGTCATCGATCAGGCCATTGGCCAACTGAAACAACCTTACAGTATGGCTGGTAAAGGCATCGTACATGCCGCTGGGCTCTATTTCATAACCGATCTCTTTCAGGCGTGCTTGAACCATCCATATAGCCTGCCCTTGAAGGTTGGGTTCGGTCAAATACAAGGTAGGAAAGTCAGTGCTGTCAACAATTTTTGGGCCGGGCGGGGGAGTTGTGTCTGTGGTTGCGGCGGGAGCCGCCAACGCTAAAGGGCCGGCATTCCAAACCATAGCCAGCAGCAGTATCGCAGCCCAGATATGTTTATACAATCCAGTTACCTCCCATCATTAATTTCTATAAAAAAACCAGGGTGATACCCTGGTTAGACTTTCTGTATATTTATGTGCCTCTCTACTGTACAATATGCCTGGAAAATCAGTGAAGCTTCAGTCTGTAAAGTAGCGATAACCAAATTTTTCATCGTGTACAAACTCGTTTAAAGCCTTGCGGGACGGAGCTTTAGCCTCTTTAACAGGATAGCCCAGGGGGATCATAACCACCGATTCTATGCCCTGGGGCAAGCCCAGGAGCGTGTCGACCTCCTGGTGCTGGAAACGACCGATGTACACCGTTCCTAAACCCCTGTTGTGAGCAGACAGACAGAAATTCTGACAGGCCAGGGCGCAGTCAAACATTGACCAATCACCCTTGGCGGTCGCATAAACCCCATCCCTGGCCCCGGAAACACCCTGACGCGAACAGAATACCATCACAGCTGAGGCCTCTATAATCGCCTGGGTGCCGCGATTAACTCTTGTCGTATCAGACAACTTTTGCTTGAGATCCGGATTCTTTACCACCACCACCTCCCAGGTCTGCGTATTAGCCCAGGACGGAGCCCATCTCACTGCTTCCATAAGTTCGCGGATAATCTCTTCCGGGACCTCCTTATCGGCAGCGAAATGACGAATACTCCTGCGGGTCAGTATACATTCCATCGTCTCCATAATTAAATAAATACCTCCATTTTCTTCGCTAGATGTTAAGATTCACCCGGGCTGCTCTCCACAGCCTCACATAGTTGTTCGGCTGAGAAAACCGGTTCCCGGCAGGAAAAACCCTCACAGATATAGGCTGTGACCCTGTCATCAACTTTCTTCATCTCTTTACCGAACGGTACCAATTCACCTACCAGTTCATCCTGGCTGGTTTTTAATACCAGGGTGATGTCAGGCCTAAATACCTGATTTAGCACCGAGATCATGTCACGGGTCTGCTCTTCATGCCGATCTCCGGCTATGACGATGTCTTTTCCCGCAAAATGGTCAGTCATCGCCGCCAGGAGGAAGTGGGTATGCGCCCAGGGATGCTGGCTTACCGGTTCGGAAAAGGCCTTGAGTATCAGTTCGGCCAGCCTGGTGGTTGCCTGATCACCGGTCAGGCGTCCCAGCCATACTAGATTTCTTGCTGCCAGCGAATTTGGAGATGGTATGGAGCCATCATATACTTCCTTGGGGTTTATGAGCAGCTCCTCGCTGTCTTTACCATAATAATATAAACCGCTTTGAACTTCATCCCAAAAAAGATTTATCATCTCGGAATTGACCTCTAGGGCTTTTTGCAGATAGGCGGGGTTCAGGGTGCTGCGATACACTTCCAACAGCCCCCATACCAGTGCGGCATAATCCTCCGCCAAAGCGGGGTTGGCAGCTTCTCCTTGCCTGTATCTCAGCATATAGCGATCCCCGACGCGCATACGGGTTTCGATAAATGTCAGCGCGGTCCGGGCTTTTTCTATATAAGACGGCTCATCCAGAACTCGCCCGCCCAAAGCCAGGGCTGCAATCATAAACCCATTCCAGGACAGCAAGATCTTATCATCCTTGAAAGGCGCAATACGCTTGGAACGATGATTAAAAAGCCTGAGCCTGACCGGCTCCAGTTGACGGCGTTCATCGTCGCTCAGTTCAGTACCCAAAAGATTGGGTATGCTTTTGCCTTCAAAGTTGCCTTCCGGGGCGATGCCATAAAAGGAGCAGAACTCCATGCCTTTGAACTCACCTAAAACCTCCATTATCTCGGCTGCCGTCCACACATAGAATTTCCCCTCTTCACCTTCAGAATCAGCATCCTGAGCGGAATAGAAGCCCCCCTCCGGTGAAGTCATTTCCCGCATAACATAAGTAAAAATCTCCCGGGCTACGTCGGCGTAGAATTCATTGCCGGTGGCCTGATAAGTCTCCACAAAGGCCACTGCTAAAAGAGCATTATCATAAAGCATCTTCTCAAAATGGGGCACCAGCCATGCCCGGTCGGTGCTGTAACGAGCAAACCCAAAGCCGATGTGGTCATATATGCCGCCTTTATACATGGACTTCAGAGTCTGTTCCACCATTTCCAGGGCCAGTTCTTCCCCGGTATAGTACCAGTAGCGCAGCAGGAAATAAAGATTGTGAGGAGTGGGGAATTTGGGAGCACTGCCAAATCCACCGTACTCAGAGTCATAGACGCGGGTTAAATACTGAAAAGCCTCGTCGAAGACGCCGGCTTTGATTTCAGCGCGGTTCCCCGCGGGAAGGCTGGCCTCGATCAGCCAGTCACTGATGCGATCTCCGATGCCATAGCACGACGGCCTGTCATCCTGCCATATTTGGGCTATCCGGGGCAAGAGAGTCATCATGCCGGAGAGGCCGCGGCGGTCATATTTGGGTATATATGTGGCAGCAAAAAACGGCTTTTTATCTGGAGTCATAATAATAGTCAGGGGCCATCCCCCGTGTCCGGTCATCCCCTGGCATACATTCATATATACGGTGTCAATATCCGGCCGTTCTTCCCGGTCTACCTTGACGGCCACAAAATGCTGATTTAATAGCCGGGCTACCTCCTCATCCTCAAAAGATTCCCGTTCCATCACATGGCACCAATGACAGGTGGAGTAGCCTATGCTCAAAAAAACCGGTTTGTTTTCCTGCTCGGCTTTGTTGAAGGCTTCTTCCCCCCATGGGTACCACTTTACCGGATTGTAGGCGTGCTGGAGGAGGTAGGGTGACTTTTCGTCTATTAATCTATTGGGCAATTGGGTTGTTTTCATGACGCCTCCTTATCAGTTAAAATTAATGTTGGCTTCAAGGTGTTTTGTTTCAAGATGTTTTGAAAATAAACCCCGAACAATAGCACTGCAATTTCAACCGCAATAATGTAAATATTATCCCAAGGAGTGAATGTGTGAACCACGCCAAATCTCCTCAACAGAAGATCTACCATAAAAAGCAATGCCACCCAGGCTGCCTTCCATAGCTTAGAATAATCGTTAACCAAAAAGAATGCCAGGACCGCTATAGCCGGCAAGGTTATCAAGGTGTTGACTGCGGAGCTGTCCCGACCCAAAGCTTCAATCCACTGTACCGAAAAAGATCTGCCATGCAGCATCGCATAGTCAATCAAAACCAGTGGGATTCTCACTCCATAAAGAATAGCCGTCAAGGTAAGAAACGATATCAGTCTTCCATGAACCTTGTTCAGGTTGTCGAACCACCATTTCATCAGGCGGAATATCGCCATCAACCCTAAAAAGGTATATAGTGTCTTCCACCACAACTGCTGGTATAAGCCGAATTTGATAAACAATTCTTCCACGCCGAAGTAGAGCGCCCCGAT
>NZ_DIPG01000123.1:29840-65149 GCF_002426325.1 Syntrophomonas sp. UBA5494
AGCGCCCCGATGTAGCTGTCATACTCATTATCTAATATATGCAGGGTGTATATATAGGCTTTTCCCATACATAAACGATATAATCAAAAAAAAGCGCTAAGCCGATTGAGGTGAAATACATTATCGAAGTCAGCCGGTTCCTGGATATCCAATAGGTAACACCCAGCACGGCAAAACATATCAAAATCAGGCTTCCATATAAATAGATACCGGTCATATTGACATTACCCTTTAACACTATAGACATATTGTAGCCTTATAAAGGATAACTATTCAGAGGCTGGGAATGGCAGCAGTAGTAATATGGCACAAAACGCAGGCATAAAAATGTGATCAATCATGAGCCATAAAGGTTATCAATCGAGCACCAGGAAGGTAATAGCGCGTAAGCCCCAGCAAATCGCGAGGTGCTAGCTGAGCGCACTTTCTGGCTTATGAAATTGTGGCCATTTGCGGCTCTTGGCTCAATTGGGTTTCGATGACAGCAGTCCCCTGCATGATAGTATCCTTTATCGGACACGCCTTAACCGCATATGCTATCACCTTACGAATTACTTCAGGATTATCAGGGGAATCTACCACCACCTGGTACCGAATCTGCTGAAAACCAGGCCTGATTCCAGAGCTGGAGCTGCTCATGCCACGGGGGTCATAATCCCCTTCGATATAAATCCTGATGTTATTAATAGTTAAGCGCCGCTTCTCGGCCAACCCGGCCAGGAAAACAATGATGCATCCACCTAAAGACGACAAGAAGGTTTCCATCGGCGAGGCCCCTTTATCTTCGCTCTGGCTATTGGCGCCTTTTCCCATTTCCACCACAGTTTGCTCCCCGGCCCGGGCAATGGATTTAACCCCAATATGTTCCCAGTCGACAGTCAATTGAACGGTTTTCAGGTTTGCGTCGATTGTCCTCACTCCTTTCATGTATGAATAGGTTTTCCCAAAGGTTGTATATTATGATGGCGCCAATAAGGCTGTAAAATTCATATTAACCTATTCTATGTACCCGGACAAAAAAGGCTCCTTTAGAAAATATTAATACATGAAGTACCGACATGTAAAAGGCTTTAATAACTTCGCAGCCGGCCAAGACACAGTGTCATTTACCTTACTGGAAAAGCGTAATGCTCTCGCGAATTGGGAAAGCGTATCCAGAAGGTAGTGCCTTGCGGGCTTGTATCCACCTCGATTTTAGCTTTGTGGCGGGCAACGATACGGTAACAGACTGCCAGCCCTAAACCGGCGCCATTTTCCTTAGTTGTGAAGAAAGGAGTGCCGATCTGGCTCAGCAGATTGTCATCCAGCCCGGTCCCCTCGTCTTTGATGAACAAAACCGGGCTGTTTTTGATTACCCGGGCGCCGATGGTTAAAGTTCCTCCCGGCTGCATGGCCCCCAGCCCGTTGCGAGCCATGTTAAGAATAAGCTGCCGGATTTCTTTCTCATCCAGAATCACCCGGAGAGGGCAAGCTGAAGCCGCCATTTCTCCCACCAGGTTTAAGCGTCTTCAAAACATTATCGGGAAAAATCATTTATTAAACTCGATTGCAAGAAAAATAAAAAGCCCGACCATAAAAATGGCAAGGCGAAGCAAAACAACATTTATTCGTTTTCTTACAATTCAAACTAATCTTTCCAGTATTCAGGCAAAAGCAGCACCAGAATCGGGTATATCTCCAAACGGCCGACAAGCATTAATATACTCAAGACATACTTCCCCAGGTCAGAAACAAAACCGAAATTCTGGGTGGGACCAACCAGGCCGAATCCCGGCCCGATATTGCCGATACAGGCAGCTGCGGCGGTAAGAGCGCTGAAGATATCCATACCTACCGCGTTCATAGATATCGTGCCCAGAGCCAGAAACATGATATACAGAAAGAAGAACTGCAATACATTGCTGAGCAGATCGTCGCTGATATGTTTCCCCGCAAAACGCAATGGCAGGACCGCCTTGGGATGAACCATTTTCTTCAGTTCGATAAGGATGCGATATCCGATGATCAGATACCGTCCCGGTTTGATATTCCCTCCCGTAGATCCGGCGCAGCCCCCTACGAACATCATCAGGAACAGTACCCCTCCCGCCAGGGAGGGCCAAATATTATAGTCCGCGGTGGCAAATCCAGTAGTGGTCAAAATGGATACGACCTGAAAAGCAGCGGCTCTGCTACGTTCTTCCCAGCCAGTCAATGTACCCGCCACACCCAAGCTGAATACCACCAGCAAGGTAGCTATAACGGTAATGCACAGATAGAGCCTGAATTCCGGATCCCGCATGTAAAGTAAGGGTTTGCGCTGTTTGAAGGCTAAGAAGTGGAGGGTGAAGTTGGTGCCGGCGATAAACATAAAAAATGTTATAGCCCAGTGAATCAGGGGGTTGGCATAATAAGCGATACTGTTATTTTTGGTGGAGAACCCGCCTGTTGCCATGGTGGCAAAAGTGTGACAGAGGGAATCGAAGAGATTCATGCCCAGGGCCAAGAGAACTGCGGCGCAGGCCACACTTATCAAAACATATGACAACCAAAGCTTGCGGGCGTTTTCGCGAATGCGGGGGCTGATCTTATCAGAGATGGGTCCGGGGACTTCGGCCTTGAATAGCTGGTTGGCCCGGTTTCCAATCCCGGCGATGATGGCGATGAAAAGAGCTATGATACCCATCCCTCCCAGCCACTGAGTCAGGCAGCGCCAAAACATTAGGCTCTTGGGCCAGGATTCCACGTCGGCTACAACACTGGCGCCGGTAGTAGTAAAACCTGAGACAGTCTCAAAAAAGGCGTCGGCAAAAGAAGGCAGATATCCAGACATCATGAAGGGCAGTGAACCAAAAACGGAAGCCACCACCCATCCCAGGCTGACCAGAAGATAGCCCTCTTTGTAACTGATATGATCATAGGACTTGAAACCGCGGCTGAGGACTATACCAGTGATTACCGTTATAGATGCCGCCTCTACAATAGCGACGGTTACACCTTCTCGATAAGCGATCGACCACAACAGGCAGCTGAACATGGACACGCCGATTATTATCAAGATGCGTCCCAGATTACCCAGAACTGCTCCCCATCGTATCAATACCTGCTACCTCCATTTTTGAAAAGCCGTTCAATCTTATGGATGCTTTGCGGCAGCGAAAATACCATTAACCTGTCATAGGGTTTTATAATCGATTTGCCATCGGGAATGATGACTTGATCATCGCGGACCAGGGCTCCGATTAAAGAACCACTGGGAAAATTCAGCTTACACAGTTCCTTGTTAAGCACCAGCGATCCGGGCTGGGCCAGGAGCTCCAGCATTTCAGCGCGTTCGTCCCCCATGAGGGTAACCGAGAGAATTTCCCCCTCCCTGACGTATTTGATAATCGCCCCGGCGGTAAGCAGACGCGGGTTTAAAATTGTATCTATTTCCAATTGTTCTGCCAGAGGCAAGACATCAGTCCGCTTGATCTGGCAGACGGTTTTGCCGACTCCCAGGTTACGGGCGATCAGAGAGCAGAGCAGGTTTATCTTATCATCATCAGTTACGGCTACAAACAGGTCTGAGGAAGCTATGTTCTCCTCCTCCAGAAGCTGATAATCGCTGCCGTCCCCGTGGATGACTAGCGTGGAATTGAGCTTATGAGATATCTGCCGGGCCCGGTTGATATCCTTTTCGATGATTTTAATGCTCATAGCCGGTTTGCTTTTCTCCAACATCTGCGCCAAAAAGTAACCGGTTCGTCCGCCGCCCAGAATAGTCACATGCTCGACTCTTGGAGTAGCAAATCCCAAGGCTCTTTCCGCCTTGACCATTTCGCTGGTCCGGGCCATGAGATGAATGTGGTCTCCAACCCACAGTACGTCATCACCCCGGGGGACTATCATTTTATGCTGGCGAGCTATTGCTACAATATTATAAGGAACCGAGTTGTCAAGATCTTTGATCTTCTTTTCCCGCAACACCGAGTCTTCTTTTATCTCCAGTTCCATCAGTTTAACTTTGCCGTCGGCATAGTAATCGACATTCGTGGCCTCCGGGTTGCGGGCGATCTGACTGATCTCCAGGGCAGTGACACGTTCGGGATTGATTATCAGATCGATGCCCATTACTTCGTTTAAAGAGAAGGCTTTAACCTCCAGATATTCCGGGTTGCGCACCCGGGCAACAGTTGTTTTCACCCCGTATTTCTTGGCCAGCAGACAGGCCACCATATTCAGTTCGTCATACTCGGTAACCGCCACCAACATGTCCGCATCATGAATCCCGGCTGTTTCCAGTACCGATGTAGACGAACCACTTCCGGGAACTACCTGGATATCCAGGCTTTGGTCCAGAATCTGCTGGCGCTCCGGGGATTGTTCAATAACCGCCACGTCATGATTCTCATTGGACAACAACTGCGCAATAGTAAAACCTATTTTGCCGGCACCAATAATAAGTACTTTCATAATCTACCACCCGACTTCAAAATACCGTATATATTATGCTGCTAAGTTAATCAAACATCAACCGTCTCTTAAAGTTTGCCTTTTCTTACATATATTATCTATCTCTAAGATAATTGAACCGCCAATTCTTTATATTATCCTGTAATCCTGGTCTAGCTCATTGTCAATTATCATCATTATTCCTTACCTGAGGTGGGTTTACCTCCAGACTGAGTGGCAACTTTTTTCAAACATCTTCATGAAAACCTCGAAATTGCCGTTTTTTCAACTATAACCATATTTTAACCCGGCATATCCTGGCAAATGAGTGTTCTTTTTACTACAGCAAATAGGCATCAAAAAAGGAGCAGTGTGACTGCTCCTTTAAACCTCAAATGTAATGTGTGCTCAAAATAGATGCACTCTATATTGGAGGTCTTCAGCAAGTCTTACGGCAACGCGAATAGCAAATATTCGGTACTACTCGAAGGAGCTTTCCCATCCTCAAATATGGGTACATAATCCAAACGATTCTTGATTGCAAATTCAAAGTACTCTTCACGCAATGCCTGCATGTTATTCAAGGAGTTATTTGCCCCACTTACTTGGGCTGGGGCTGGATCAAAGATGGGTTGGTCCCGAATTGATTGTGCACCCAGAACAAAAAAACAGTATTACAACTACCGTAATTAAGAAAACCCTTCTCATAGAAACCTCTCTTTTTTTACTTGCTATCACTAGGAGTAGGGGATACTGCCTTTTTGTTGGAAATGAAGAGATATCCGTCGTTCGTCTTGCGCAGTGTCAGCACCTTGTTCCCGTCGGCCATGAATGTGTCGTTATAGAACAGCCGGATGATGTCCCCTTCCCGTTCGCCACTGGAAAAGTTTGTTTCCATCCGATAATTGGTGTCACCATGGAAATGGTAATAGGCATCGTATTTCTTCAGGTAAGTAAACTTATTGAGTCCTGTCTTATCGGTATCGGCAAGGGTCAGGCTCGTATACTTTTTCAATACAGCATCCATATCAATGCGGCGGATTTTATCGCAGCCGCATTCGGGCGCTCTACTCCAGCCGTTCTGAGCAATGACGGCTGCTATTTCCGCTTCCGTAGGATATACCCGCTGGCCGCTGCCACAGTAGAACAATGCATAAAGGTCTATCTTTTCAGGCGTATCGTAGAGCGAGCTCAAAAATTGGTTACGGATATTAATATATTCTCCGTTAAAAAATTCATTGCCATTGAAGTAGTTGAGTTCTTCCGCTGTCAACAGTGTTTGGTTGCGGATATTCATATATTCTCCGTTAGAAGAATCATTGCCATTGAAATAGTTGGGTTCTTCCACTGTCAACTGAGTTATGTCGGATTTTTTATTGTTATTGTTTGCCCCCATGGTACAGCCTACCACGGTGCCGACTAGAAGAATCACAACAAGTAGGGCAGGAAACTGCATTTTAGGCTTCTTGTCAATCATAGTAATCCTTTCCTTTTGAGCTCGAAAAAAGCTGTCTTTTCGCTTGACTGCGTTTTTGGCGCATTGCACCAGGGTAGTTTTTAGGGTGGTACACAGCCGAGGCCGACAAGCGCAACGCCTTTGACTTTTCCCGCCTTGTGACGCGGCGCATGAAGGTAAAACCCGAAGAGGAATACACAGTTTTCCGTTGCTGTACGGAGAATGACTACAGCGATTCCTAACTCATCTTGGAGTCGTCCCGTCCAGCCTCGTTCGTGGTTACTTACCCTTATTCTGTAACGATGCTGCCCCAGCTACCCCACCAGTGCTGTATATTGGCCTGCTCCAGCGCAGTAACAGGGACATAGAGAAGACCATTGTATTCCAAAGCCTCCACGGATATGGATAGCAGAACCGGGATTCCCCCCTTATCTATAGGACGAACTTCCACATTGACGGTTATGGGACGAACGATGGCCTGACGCTCCACAGAATATGGATAGGATAGCTCCACAAATATGGGGTCCCAGGCTTCCGGAGACGGGTGACCAGCACCCACGGGGTAAGGCCAGGGGAAATAGGGTACCAGGCGGTAAATATCGCCGGTAGCCAAACCTTGGGCCAGCAGCTCCTGAAACTGCCCCTGTGCCTGCTCAGTCAGCCGAAAAGAATATGTCGTCTCACGCCCTGCACAGACAAGGGTGCCTGTTTCTGCATCGTACTCTATCAGGCGCACATAATCCGCTCTGTAGTCGCCTCGTCCTCGCATGGGATAGGCCCAACGTTCGGCTATCTCTTCCAACTGAGGTGTTAATATTGTTACAGAATCACGAGTAATTGATGCTGCCTGCGTGGCTTCATCCCAGCTAAAAGTCCACCAGCTCGCCTCAAAAATCCCTTGCAGCGGAACATAGACCTCATCCTGATAGGAGAATAACTCCGTCTTTAGTAATTGATCCCCATAGGCATAATACCTGGAATCGAATAAAACATCGACCGTACCATCCATTGGCGTTTGCGTCAACAGGGCTGTTGTTTCCGGCGTGTACCCTTTGCCCGTGTCAATTGCAATCGTATTCCTCGCGCCGTCCCAGTCAACCCCAAAATCAAACACCGCTCCAATATCCCGCAGTTTGAAATAATTGCTGCCCTCGATATTGTAAGCAGTGAAGCTGATTTCTTTACCGTCAAGATATGTCCTTGAGGCCGTAGGCACGGCTTTTTTATCTCCCGCGCCCTTGCCCTGCATCTCACCGCCAGCCGTTGTATACGGTTGGCCGCTGGTGAGTGAAATCGCGTTATTCGCTCCGTCCCATCCGAGATCAAACTGCTTGGCCGTGCCGGACAGCGTATAGGCTAAATCGCGGAGCTTGAAATAGTTATTGCTGTTGATATTGTATGCGTCAAAAGCCACGTTTCTACCGTTCACAAGCACAGTCGAGGCCGTGGGTTTTGCCGTGACGGTATCAGCCGCGAACACGGGCGCGGCTGCGGAGATGATCATGCTGACAAGCAGCAAAATTATGAACGGTTTCTTTTTCAAGCTTTTCACCCCTCGTTTTTCATATTTTGGGGATTGCGATGGATCATTTGTGGATATTTTGTCCATAAGTGAACGTCGCGTCAGTGTGTCCATTCCGCCGCCAGGCGGCACATTGAAAAAGTGAAATCGGCACGCGCCGCAACTCACATTTTCGCGGGCAATGGTGAAGCGGCCCAACCTCAACCGTCGTTCAGATTTTTATTTTATATTCGGCAGTTCGGATGTTAGAAAGTTTCTAATTTCTACTACCGAGCGTAATAACTGGGTGTACAGTTTTATATTCATACGGGCGCAAAACTAACCCATGCTGATAATATCATTTTCGGCAAATTTTAACAATAATTTTGGTTTGGCTTCTTAAAATAGCAGCCCAAAACCACCATGAAGATGTAAAAGGTGTTTGCGGAAAGGCTTTTAAAAAACGCCCAAAACCGCATAAGTAAAGGATTTCAAGGCAAAAAAGAAAGTTAATGTTTGGACATTCCAAAGAAGTGTTCCCAATCATCAACCATCGTTCAACTAATTCGCTAGGAATTGTAACCTGGGATTTCTTTTTTATTTTCACCAGCATGCTCATCATCTTCCATCCTGACCATTTCTAAGGCTTTTCTATGCATGTATTGAATGTTTCTGACCGTATAATCCATACTGCCGGCGATTTTTTCGACTGGCTTTCCATTGAGATATATAAACCGCAATACGACTTTTAAATTTTCATCCTCAACGGATTCTATTGCATTTTCTATTTCTTGCTTGGCTTCGATTAAATCCTGAATTTCTTGATTTAAAGCTTCTTTAGCTTGTAATAATTTGACTACATTATTCTCTTTGGTATTGCCTTGGGTTTTTGGTGAAAATCCTTCATCAGAAATAAAGAAGGTTATACGATTAACCAGATCTTTAAGGTCCTCCAATTCATCTAATTTTTGTTTCAATGAGTATTTAATAACTCTATATTTTCGTAGACAGTCTTTTTTATGTTCAATGTCCACTTTATTCACCTCCCGATATACAGGGCCTTTAAAGCTAAAATTACGATTTCTTATGTGGCATGGTTTGGCCCTCTTTATAAATAGCAAAAATTTCTTTAATTGTGCTTTTCTATCCAAATAAATGCGGGTAGACTTTATTGGCTTAGGTTAAATTGTTCCAATACTGCGATATCGAATAACATAAAAGATAAACAAGCAGAGTATTAGATGACCTAAAAAATAAAGGATTTTTGGCAGATAAGCATTGTGAGAGGTCATTGTTTTTGAGAAGTGAATAAAGAAAGATATAGGTACATCCTCTATCTTGGACTGTACCATGACATTGAGATAGTAAGCACACCTTCCTCCCTTGTTTAATGACTTTTTAGAAAATGATTAATGATTATTCCATTTCGTTTTAACTTTTAATACAAAAGATTTCCTTGTATTTCATCCTGATCGGTCAATATAATTAAAATGCAGATTATGCCAAAAGCCGCTTCCCAACGAGGAGCGGCTTTTTATTGGTCCCAATCTGTATAGCTATATGTAAGAGCGACTTAAATGTATGCTAAATCAAAAATAAGGAGGTAAATATGAAAGGCATTTGAAAAAAACAATTATGCAGTTGTCAATCGTTCAGGCGAAAAACCTCATTGTTATAATGCAAGACAAGTAATACTTTAAACCACCATCGACCATCATATTACGGATTTTAAGCCGTTTCTTATATAAAGAAGCGGCTTTTCTTATGTCAAAAAACGAAAGGAGATTTTTCTTATGGCTACAATCGTATATGGAGGCCCTGGCAAAAAAGCATATGCTGCTATTGGCTCAATAGATGCCAGCGATCCTTATACCGTATTATGGGAAGAATACGGCTGGCGCTTTATTCAATATTCTGTCTCCACTCAGCAGGATAAAAGAGGATATATAGAAGGCGGTAGCGCTTCTGCTTGCCCTTCGGCTTATCAAGGCGGCGTTTTGGGAACTATGGACTCTCCTGAATTTGTTTATGGAGGGCCGGGAGAATCTGATTATGCTCAATTGGGATCGGTTTCCTCCAGTGAAAAAGTGACTGTTCTAATTGCCAATGATTCGGGCTTTGCGTTCATCGAATATCAAACCAGTACCGGAGCCAAAAGAGGCTATGTCAGATACAATACGGTCACAAGAGATACTACGACTGCATTAGCGAAAATGACCGAGGATGCAAATATGTATGCAGCCCCGTTCCTTTTTGGTGCCTCTTATGGCCTGCTCTATCAAGAAGAATTCGTTGTGGTTTTACGCTCCAATAGTTATGTGTGTTATGTGGAGTACAACACAACCACTGAACGCAAGCGAGCCTATGTATTTGCCTGGAAGCTGAATCGAATCAACACAAGTGCCAGTGTTCCAGCCTTACCCCTCTATGATGATAATTTCAAATATGGAACTGTAATGAGCAATTCTGTCGTTTACGGCGGTCCTAGCCCAGCCAATTATGCCGTCATCGGTTCCGTCGATTATTTAGAAATTGTCGGGGTAGTGCATCAGGAAGGGAACTATTACTTTACCGTCTATTCAACAGCGGCAGGAGCCAAGCAGGGCTTTGTCTTAGCCGATAATATCAACCTGGCTGCGGGCATTACCATCCCAGACAAGACCAATAGTTATACCGGCTGGGCAGATCTGACCAATGCACCGACTACGGTATATGCTGGCCCAAATCCAGATATATACACCACGATAGGTGCTGTGGCGGCAAATGAAGCAGTTACTGTTTTCTCAGGTGCTGAAAACAATTATTATCAAATTGAATATTCTACCGCGGCCGGCCCCAAAAGAGGATATATCCACACCAACAATCTTAGACATTACGATTTAGGCGGGTTGGCCATAGCGAATAGCCGCATTGTGGTTCATTATACGCCGGAACTCAATACTACTCCTGAATATGGAGCAATCGGCGCAGGAGAATTTGTCGTTATCTTAGAAAAGAATGATTCTGTCTGCTATATCGAATACAACACATCTTCCGCTAGAAAGCGCGGCTACACTGCTGCTTCTGGCTATATCTTTAAAAATATGTCCAATGTGCCTGCCTTGCCCGAACTTTCTTCGTCATTTTATATGGCAAACAGTAATTTAGCTGTATATGCAGGACCAAGCAATCAATATGCATCCGTCGGTTCCATTTCGCAAAATGAACCAGTGGTTCGCTTAAAGGAAAATGTGTATGGCTACGCTTATATCGACTATATAGGCAGTGGTATAAAAAAACGGGGCTATGTGCCAACAAGTGCGCTTTCGGTATATTATGCCGTTGTTATCCCCAGCTATTCTTTCCCGAATGTCTATAGTGCGGTCTATGGTCAAAGTGGTGCCGGCCGAGATTTGGTTTATTATCGTATTGGAACCGGCAATAAACATTTAATTTTAAACTTTGCCATTCGTGGATTTGAGGATAACTGGTATTATGATGGTATGGAGCTGGTGAATCTAGCAGGCTCAGTTTTACAGATGTTATCAGACAATTTTTCTACTCTAACAACAAATGGATGGTCAGTGTTTGTCATCCCAAGTTCAAACCCAGATGGTTTGATTGACGGGACTACCAATGACGGTCCGGGACGTTGCACTACGTACCGCTATGGCAGTACCAGGGGAGTTTTGGTGCAAGGCGGTGTCGATGTAAACCGGAGTTTTGAACCTTTTGAGGTGATGACGAGCAGCAGAAACTATACCCGTCCGGAAGCATATTGGTGTAAGGAATCAGAGGCTTTAAGGGATTTTATCGCAAACAATAAATCAACTGCTGGTACGAATGTTTTCATTGATGCGCATGGATGGACTCAGCAAATTATCGTGGTAGGAGGCAGTGCTTCTTCTTTAGGAAATATCTTTAAGAATTATTTCCCCAACAATTCTTATGCAGATTTAAGTTCAGCGAAAGGCTATGTAGCCCGCTATGCCCATTCATTAGGCATGAATGCCTGTTTGTTTGAATTCCCAGGCGATGTCGGCAGACCGGGCGATTTGATTCTCAAAGGTTATGATTCGGCTTATAAACAAGCCATTATGCAGATCATTTCTCAATTCTAGCTTATTTGCTGCAGCACCCTTTCCAAAAGGGTGCTGTGGTAATACATAATTTGTTAAGGAAGCATGATATGAAAAAATACCGATCAATGATCTTGATAGCAATATTTGCTCTGCTCATCTCGATTTCAGGCTGTCTCAATACAAATTCCGAAAAGCTGCAGGGCAATGTGCCCGGCAATAAGATGGCTTTAGAAAGAGAAGGGGTGCTGTATTTTGTATCTCCAGATATGCATACCGATTCTTATGCAATTTATCGTCAAGCAGGCGATGATGTCCCTGTAAAAATTCTTACCGGTTCTTTATTGCCTGATCGCGGGATCGGCATATCCGGCGATTTTTTATATTACATAAAAGATTACCCTTATACCTTATACCGGATTAATGTAGCCAATCAAAGCGCAAAAGAAGAAAAGATTATTGAAAATGCCAGCAGCTTCAGCTTATATGATCATCGGCTTTTTTACTGGAATCCACAGGACAAGTTTATTTATACATTGGATATAAGCGAGGGCTTTCCTAAGCCGCAGGCATTGAATCAAGTAGAGCCTTTGTTTTTGATGGAGGCTTATAAAGATGAGGTTTTATATATTACAGGAGATTTTAAGCAAGCGACTGACGGGAATAATTATTCTCAGCAGTTATGGCGGATGAATGATAAGGGAGAATCGCAGCTTCTTTTAGAAACATCACACCTGGATCAATGCCGGCCTTATCAGGATTACATTTATTACTTGAGTAATAAGGAAATTTGGCGTATCGATGCAAATGGCGAAAACCAGATGAAAATTTATTCTCCTGATGATGATGCCAGCGTCCGGTATTTTATTGTTTATAAAGACCGGATTTATATATTGGAGCAAGCCCCGGGACTATATTATTTTAGATCCGTCAATTTAGCCGGGAAGGAACGGCAGACTATTTATAATTACCGGCCTCCTGAAAAAGACTTCAATGGGGTGATAGAATATCTAAAACTTATAACGTTCAACGTTACTGAAAAGCACCTGTTTTTGGATGGGTATTCATTCTTCAGCGGAGCGCATCTCATAACCCGTATCCCTATAGCTGGTGAAGCTGATCAGAAATTTGAAGAGGTGCTCTTGAATGGCCACTGGATAAACTCTGAAGTTTATGTCCAATAGGTTAAGAAATACTAAGAGAGCACGAAGGGTTTTAGAGGAGACTTTTTCTGGAGAAGTCATTTGCTCCGGCACATAGATCAATAGCTTCCAGCGTACGCCGGAAGCTATTGATCGTAGTTTATAGTACAAGGTACCCATTCAGGGTTTTTCCGTGTAATGTAGAAAAGCTTGCCGTGGAAACCGTCTTAACACGGCCATCATCATACGAAGGTGTGTTATCGCCATCCCAATTTGCCTCAGTATAGTAGACAGTAGATCCCACAACGTCTTCAATGAAGACGACATGCCCATTAGTGCCACCCGAAAAACTGGCCACCGCATTTTTCATAGGAGTTGCTGTACTGGATTGTTTGCTTGAATACCCGCCATTGGCATTTGCATACCAGTTTTTAGCATTATTATCTCCGCTGAAAGTTATGGACCTGCCGCACTTTTCCAGAGCCCTTCCCCAACAAAACCAAGTGCATTGACCGGCCAGAGTAGGATTTGACTGGTAATACCAGTTCTGGCTATAGTAACAAGATCCGTTAATGTTCATACCGGGCGGATACTCACCCAGAATCAGATCGGTGACAGGTGCTGTAGATAGGTACCCGGCGTAAAAATATGCTCTCTTCTTTTGTGAGGTGCCGGTAATGGCATACTCAATAAACGCATAGCTGTTAAACATCTGACCGGTATAAAAGACCGTTTCCCCTCTTGAAACGGAACCGGCGGCCACATATCCAGTTGACGCAGGCCCGGTGTAAGTTGTGCCGCTGGTATTCACATACCTGGTAAGGTTCTGATTGGTGATCGTCGGCACCGACTCGGTAATGTTTACCGTGCTAGTGGGAACGTAGCCTCTTTTCTTATTGGTGGTACCGGTAACACTGTACTCAAGGTGCACCCAATTCCCCTCTATCCAGATGGCGGTTACAGTTTCGTTTTGAGAAACGCTGCCCACCGAGGGATAGGTGCTGGTGCTGGGACCGTAATAGACGGTCTGTGCGGATTTCATGGTCGACATGATTATCACTCCTTATTTTTGATTTGTCTTGCAAGACTACCTGATAAGGAGACAATCAATGCTAAAATGTAAACACTATGCTTAAATAAAAAGAGGATTGTTTTTGCTGTAATCCTTTTGCGCTATAAGCGGATGAAGCTTGATTTAATTCAAGTTTCTCTTAATTTGGTTTCGTAATTACATGGTCAGAGTGTCCGAAAAGCCAGCCGCAAAGATGGAATCAGATATAATTGATATATAAGTAAATACATCGGGAGGTCAGAGATGGGCTATATACAAGGAGAAGACCGCAGCCAACCCCAACTTTTCCCTGCAATCCGGGAAGAATTACTGGACCAGAACAACCCGGTAAGAGTCATCGATGCCTTTGTGGATAGTTTGGATATCGCCGCCCTGGGAATCCCCCATGCCAGGCCCGCCAATACCGGTAGGCCCCTTATCATCCCAGAGACTTGCTTAAGCTCTACATCTGCGGCTATTTTAACCGTATCCGCTCCAGCCGCAGATTAATGAGAAACCTACGAAGCTTACCTGCATGAATTGCAAGCAACCGGTGAAACCCAAAAGCTGACTACCGATCCTGAAGCCCGGATGATGAGAACCAAAGACGGCTTTGCCTGCTGTTACAATGTACAAGCTGTGGTTGAGCAAACCAGCCACTTGATTGTCGATTATGAAGTAAGCAACTCCCGTAACGATTGCAACTCCCTGGCGCCTATGGCGCAAAAGGCGAAAGCGGCGCTGGAGACGGATACTCTCCATGTTCTCGGGGATAAGGGATATGATGACCGACAGGAGATCGAACAATGCGTCATGAACGAAGCTGCGATTATGCTTGTCAGAGCACCCGTTTGGCACTGTCAAGTGGTATCATGGCGCTCACTATCTGCTATGCAAAGGGATAAAAAAGGCCACCGGGGAACTGGGGCTTAGTTTTCTTGCCTACAATCTGCGGCGAGCTATCAATATGGTAGGTGTTCAGAAGTTAATAGAGGCCATGGGCGGGTAGACGCTCTCTTTTTTTATTTTCTAGGCAAAAAACATGCAAAAAAAACATTTCCGACGGAGAAACACACCGATCAGAAATGCTTGAAACCCGCGTAATTGCGGGTTTTCAGACAAATTATGGTCGGGATGACAGGATTTGAACCTGCGGCCTTCTGGTCCCGAACCAGACGCGCTACCAAGCTGCGCTACATCCCGAAAAAATTATATTTTCTGTCTCAGCGGATTATTTAGATAATCTTGACGCAAACAATATTGTACCTCATAAAGAACAGATATTCAAGGAAAACTGCTTTTTACCCCATATTGGGTTTGGCTTGGACTTATCAGCTCTGCGCTTCTGAAAGCAGGCCCGGTTAACGCACAAATCCCTCCCCAGATAGGCGTATCGGGAGGGATTTTCAAGATCCGTATCCTGTTTGCAAAATCCTGCCTTCAAATTATTGTTTGGGTTGGAAGTAATGATCAATCTATGGTTCAAATCCATATTGCCGCTGAATATTTACAATTTCTGACGACCACGCCTGCACCTTTTCTTTTACCTCGTTATCTTTGACTTGATCCACCACCAGAACCATATCGTCCCCGATTTCAACAGCGATGTTATACCCGCCCCGGGCAGTGTCACCGCTGACTATCAGGCCTTCATATTCTTCCTTTGACCACAGGCCGTTTTGCAGGAAGCTTTCACGGTTCATCACCATACCCTTATTAACCTGCATATAAAAACCTCCTTGATAAGATTATCTTCATTTATCTTCTCCAGGAGGTTTTGTTTCTATGTAATCTGCTGAATATCAGGGCTTGTTAGTTATTTTTCCGTTTAACAGAGCCTCTTTGGCAGATTTTTTCATAGCCTTAATGGCCCGCTCTCGTTTAAGCGCGCTGGATTTGTCAGGATATTCTTCCACATGAACAAATTGAACTGGCCGGCGCCCGCGGGTATATTTGCTGGCTGTGCCCTGGTTATGCTCCTCCAATCGCCTTGATAAATCAGTGGTATAACCGGTATAAAGGCTGTTGTCATTGCATCTTAATATGTAGACAAATGGCATAGTGCTCCCCATGATGAAGGGACAGCGCAAATCATTCCGCTGTCCCTAAAGAATTTGGATTATAGTTCTGTCCCCGGTTTAAAAGCGGTGATGGGTAACTTTCAGGGGCAATTGGAATTTATGAGTAATAGTATTGGCAATCTGTTCGATGTCAGCCAGGGTTACGTCAATGACAATGCATTTGAGTTTGGAATAAATCTGGTAGGCATGATCAAGTTCTTCGGCCACCAGTTCATCAATGCTTTCCATATCAACGGGCTGATCAAAGCTGCGCATTCTCTCCCGGCGGAGTTCAGACAGGGTCTCCAGGTCTATAGTTAAGCCTACCATCGCCTTCTTGCCTTTTAGTTCAATGATTTCTTTTGGAATCTCCGTATCCATGACAATCGGATAGTTGGCCACCTTTATGCCGACATTGGCCAGGTGCATTGCCAGAGGAGTTTTTGAGGTTCTCGGCATTCCCAGTATGATCAAATCAGCTTCAGCCACTGTGTCCAGATTCTGCCCATTGTCATGCTCTATGGTATATTCGATGGCCTTCATGCGATTAAAATAGCTGTCGTCCATCTTATGCGTAAGTCCTGTTATGTAAGCAGGCTTTAATCCGGTCTTAGTCTCCACAACTTCAAACAACGGCGCCATGACGTTTACAACAGTTACACCTTTCTGCTCGGCCTGTTCGTCAAGATAGCAAGACAAATCAGGTTTCACAATGGTATAAATCACTATTGCGTCTTCTTCAACAGCCTTATTGATGATCTCATCAACCTGTTCCTTTTTGGTAACCCTGGAGAAACGGGTAATACTGCGATCAACTTCAAATTGGAGCATAGAAGCTACTGCGATTTTTTCAGCAGTCTCCCCGACCGAGTCGGACACAGCAAAAATGTGAAGTTTAACCATAACAACGCCCCCTTTGATGCCGATTTCTATTAAGTCCTCTGTTATATCTATATTCTATAATCCCTCTAATAACTCCTTTTTCTTGGTTTGCTATTTCTGGGCTTTACAGTAATTGGAAATTCCTAGCTCCAAATTTCCAATATGCCAGTTCCTTTGCCGTCTGTTTCTTCCGCCCAGCGGTTATCTGTGCAAAGCAAGTTGCAAATCTCCATTATGTCCGCACAGACCAGCTTGCCCTGGGAAAAGGGGGCTTCAACAAAAAAGACCTCTTTATTGTTAACCAGGTAGCGCCGTTCGCCTACCTTTATTCTGATGGCCTTTCCTCCGGCAGGGTCGAAGCTGAACAAGCCATAGCCATAGAGGTGGTCGAACCCTGCTGCGCCAAGATCAATAGCCTGATAGTCCAGTATATTTCTTACTGTCTGAGCATCTGGATTACTGCCGAAGCGCTGCTTCCAACGCGAATAGATCAGGGCGGCCGCACCGGAGATGTGCGGTGCCGCCATTGATGTACCGGATAGATTGATATAGCGGTTTTCCGGATAGGTGGAATAGGTATCAACCCCGGGAGCCACAACATTGATACTGCTGTTGGAGTTGCTGAAATTGGCGATACCTGTAGAAAGGTCAATAGCCCCTACCGCAACCGTTTCAGGATAATAGGCCGGGTAGGATACCTCGTCGGTATTTGGATTTCCATCGCCGGCATTGCCTGCTGCGCAAATAACTGTTATGCCCTGGCCTACGGTTTTGATTATCTCGGCGTGCAAGGTCGGGTTTGGCAACGGGCCGCCTAAGCTCATATTGATGACATCAACCTGTTCTCCGCCAGGTCCGCGCCAGTTGCGGGCCCAGGCCAGGCCGCGGTTAATATCGCCTATGGCGCCGCTGCCATCTGCATTTAACACCTTGATGGCGAGCATCTTGCATTCCGGGGCCACTCCCAGGAGCTTGCCATTGGCGCCGATGGTTCCGGCTACATGAGTACCATGGCCATTGTCATCCATATAATCCTTGACCCCGCTGACCATTGAAATCCCGCCGATCATATTCGGAGCCAGATCCGGATGGCGATAATCTACGCCGGTATCGATAATCGCGACTACTGCCCCTTTCCCCCTGGTACTTGCCCACATTTTCCGGGTTGCGAGCAAGGCCACCCCCGGCGGGGCTAAGCCCTGGACCGGCAGTTCTAAACTGCCGAATATTCGTTTGCTGATTGGTTTAACAATCTGTATAGAGCATCCCTCCCATGCTCTATACTAAGCAGGAAAGAGCAGGATGTTTCCAAATCAGATTTATCATACATTAATTGGTCATTTGTTAAATATATAACTATTAGATAGGAAGCGTTAACAAATCATGATATTATATTAATAGACATAGAATCTGGGTGGGTGATCTCTATGAGTCCTGGCGCAGCTGTTGCAGTGGTCATCGTTGCCGTATGTCTTGGCCTGAGTATCGTGGCCGCAGTAATTGGAGTTTTCTTGTTTCAAGGATTCAAATGGTGGGATAAATTTTAGCCCTGCACCCAATGCAAGTCCAAATCCGGGGTGGCATGATAATGCCACTGTTTCTGTTTTTAGGCCACAAGTTTAATAGGACTAAATAACAATTTCACGATTTACGTAAAGGCCCCTTAAGAACATATGTTCTTAAGGGGCCTTTTGTGCTATTCTATATTCAACAAATAATACAGGAGATATAAATGGAATGAAAACCGGTACTGCCAACCTTCCTCTCCATGGCGGTCAGTGTCCAGCCTGGCTTTTTGGGCACATGAAAAGGCTTTGCCAGACCCTGATCGAGGTGATCATTGAGGAGTGCGGTGTAGACGAAGTCCTGAGGCGCTTGTCGGATCCCTTCTGGTTTCAGGCCCTGGGGTGCGTAGCAGGCTTCGATTGGCATTCTTCCGGGCTTACTACTACGGTATGCGCAGCTATCAAAGAAGGTCTGCAGCAAATCGGCCCGGCAGCCGGGCTGTTCTGCTCAGGAGGCAAAGGAAGGACTGCCCGCCAAACCCCCGCTGAGATTCGCAGACTGGCTGACCGGCATCCTCTGGCAATCGATGCCGAACAGTTGGTTTATGCCAGCAAGATGGCGGCCAAGATTGATAGTTCGGCAGTACAGGACGGCTTTCAAATCTATCACCACTTTTTTGTTTTCAACTGGGAGGGCCGCTGGACAGTTATTCAACAGGGCATGAACCAGTCCATAAGAGAGGCCCGGCGTTATCACTGGCTGAGCGCTCAAATGCAGTGTTTTACCGAGGAGCCACAGGCAGCGGTCTGTGGTGACAGTACGGTCGAGACCCTTAATCTGGTTTCTCAGGAGAATCAATCACTTAACCGTTTGTGTGCCGACCTGAGCCGCGAGGCCCCGCATCTTTTAATACAGGAATTTAAGTCGATAATCAGCCGCTCCCGCAGCATCAATCTGCCCAACCGGCACAGTATCCCATCTACGGCTTATCTAAATAAGGCCATACAAGCAGCCTACGAAATGCAGCCCCAAAATTTCGAACAGCTCTTACAGGTGCCAGGGGTGGGAGGTTCCACTCTGCGCGCGCTGTGCCTGGTAGCTGAAGTAGCCTATGGAGCCAGGCCCAGCTATACGGATCCGGTCCGCTATGCCTTCGCTCACGGCGGTAAGGACGGCTTCCCCTTTCCGGTCAACCAGGATGACATTGCCAATTCGTACCAGACACTGCGGAGAGCCTTACTCAAGGCCAAACAGGGCCGGCGGGAACAACTTCATGCCTTGCGCAACCTGGCGGCCTGGCATAGCGAAATGGTACAGGTAAAGGCCACCCCTCAATCGCGGGAACGCGCTCCTTTGCAGCCCGGCAACCGCTCCAATCAGCTCGCCCCAATGATTCAGCCCGGGCTGTTCTGATATCCATTCAAAACTAACCAGACCGTAAGCATCTGCCGGATAATAGCATATCATCATGATTTTAGGGGATTAACCGGGATTGACATTTGGATTGGCAATCAAGTATATAAAACCTGGGCTAAATATGGAGCAGCAGTTTATTATTGGTACCATTTCCATTACAATAAATCCAATGGTGTCTTATTTTGTCGCAAACAGCAAGTCAGAGAGGAGACACATGAGTATGACAGCAGGTTCTGAACAGCATCAAGTGCTGGTGGTCGCCTCTGGTAAAGGCGGGGTTGGCAAAACCACTACAGTTGCCAATGTCAGCTGCGCCCTAGCCAGGATGGGACTCCGGGTTGCGGTCGTCGATCTGGATATCGGCCTGAAAAAACTTGATTTAATTATGGGATTAGAGAATCGTGTGATTTATGATATCGTCCAGGTTATTGAAGGGGAGTGTACATTAAAGCAGGCTCTGGTCAAGGATAAGCGCTTTCCGGGTCTGTATATGCTGCCGGCGGCACAGACCCGCAACAAAGATGATATCTCCCCGGACCAGGTTAAAGGGGTTTGCTCCCAGCTCAAAGAAGAATTCGATTATGTCCTGGTGGACTGTCCGGCCGGGATCGAGCAGGGTTTTCGCAATGCCATTGCCGCTGCGGACCGGGCTATAGTGGTCACCAACCCGGAGGTTTCCGCAGTGCGTGATGCGGATCGGATCATCGGCATGCTGGAGTCGAATGGTTTTCAGGATATTAAACTGATTGTCAACCGGGTGCACTGGGATATGGTTAGAAACGGGGATATGTTGAGTATAGAGGACGTGGCCGAGCATCTTTACGTGGATCTTATCGGAGTTATTCCCGAAGATCAATATGTGGTGGTTTCTACCAATAAAGGCGAACCGATAGTCCTAAATGACAAATCCAGGGCAGGAGCAGCTTTTGACAATGTGGCCAGACGTATTGTCGGTGAAGAGGTTCCCATACTCCCCCCGCAGGAACCGTCTTGGTGGGGCCGCATCAAAAATTTCAGCCGTGGCATATTCTCCGGTCACTAAGGAGGGAAGGTTGTGCTAGGTATATTCGAAAGGCTATTTAACCGCTCCGGTGCTTCCAGCCGCGCTCAGGCCAATCAACGCCTTCAGGTGGTTTTGGCGCAGGATCGTTGCGCTGCTTCGGCGGATATGCTTCAAATCATCGGCAATGATGTAGCCCGGGTGGTGAGAAAGCACCTGGAAATCTCAGGGGAACCGCGGATTCACATGCTGCGCCAGGGACGCCAGACCGTGATCGATATAAACATCACCGTAAAAGCGAGGTAGTTAAGTGGATCCACTTACCATAAAGGGTCTGAATAATACCTTGATCCTGGTATTTAACAAGGATCAAGGCTATGAACAGTATTGCCAATACTTAAAAAAGCGCCTGGAGTCAAATCCCAAGTTATTCTGGGGCTCACCGGTGGTCTTTAAAGGGCCGGGGTTAAAAACTCTGGCCTACAATGACCTCATCGAACTTCAGAAGCTGTGCCTGGATCATGGTATGGTTTTAGACAACATGCACAACTCCGCAGCCGCGCCGGTTCAGCGCGATGTATTTCTGCGCCGTCATATTCGCAGCGGGCAAACTGTACATGCCGACGGTTCAATAGTGGTATGGGGCGATGTTCACGAAGGGGCCGAGCTTTACGCAGGTTTGGACATCGTGGTCCTGGGAAAACTGACGGGCATCGCCCATGCCGGCTGTTTCGGCAATACGGCCGGCATCATATTTACTCTGGAATTGGCCGCCCGACAAATCCGCATTGCCCAGATCAACGCGGCCTTTGAGGGCCCGCCGGGTTCCGGCCCTACAGTAGCCTTTATCCAACAGGGAGCTATACATACCAAAAGCTATCGTACCAAGGAACAGGTGCAGCTGTCCTTTACATCCAACGCCTGAAAATCCGTCAATCCGGCCCCGGATTCGAATGGCCTTTTCTTGTTTTCATCTCCTTAGAAAGGTTTTTCGAAATGTTCGGGGTTTTCCCGCTGAGGCCGGCCCATACGTCAAAAGACCTTGCTTGGGGACGCAAATGAGTAAGGGGGACGCTTCTTTCGACTCATTCGCGATTCAAAAGAACATCCCCCTGATCCAAACCGTTCCGCTATGCGTCTTAATGATTTACAAAACCAACCGGGTTGCAGAGTACCCCTTCTTTAGCGCTTGATAATAATCGTCGAAAGGCTCCACATCACCTTTCATTGTCTTAGTCCCCAAAACAGTACCCAGAGGATCCAATTCATTCATTATTTTGATCTGCTCCTCTGTCGGAGGTTCCAATACCGTTAACTGCGGGGATACTTTCAAGTCCCAATCGATCAGTTCTTTAATCTCTTTTATCGTCTCCCCTGGATAGATGGCGTCCAAATACATTTCTTTGCTTACCTCATCAAATTTAAACAAGCCGCGGTCGGTCACAACTGCAACCGGCCCTCCTCCCAGGAGGCCCGCCTTTTTCCTTGAATCATAACCGGTTAAGTGCCCCGGACTGGTGTTAAAGTCTATCTTCTCTACAAACTTGCCTTTCTGCAATCGCATCACAATGACCGTGCGCGGGGCCGAAGAAGCAATATCATTGGCGCCGCCGCTCCCCGGCAGCCTGACCTTGGGGTGATCGTAACTGCCGTCTTTGCCAAATATGGTGGTGGTGTTTAAATTACCGTATTTATCACATTCCGCTCCGCCGATAATTCCTACCGTAACAAAACCGCGCTGCAAGTCACTGAAAATCCGGTTCATGGAACCGGCAACCAATGCGTTGTCGGTGGTGGGGGAATCCGATATCGTCCAGGGCATGCGGCGGGTCTTGGCTCCAACTCCGCCGCCTTCATAGGCCAGGATCACATCCGGCGCATGGGTTGCGGACGCAACTGCTCCTGCCATCAGCGGAATGCCCACCCCTACGAAGGCCACATCGTCATTGCGAATTTGTTTGGCGCAAACAACCGCCATCATTTCCGAGGCTGAATATTTCTCAGCGTATTTCATTACAATACTCCCTCCCTCGTCCGAGCAATAATCTCCGGTATCATGCAGTTGTCCTGTTCCATTTCCTGGAGTTTGGCCAGGCGTTCACGCCCTACTTTTTCCAGGTATTGTTCATGGTTGTCTATACTGTAAACCCATTCATCCAGCCACTGTAAAACGCCTTCCCTGCTTTTGGAAGCCTTAATGAATTCCTGGCGGAAGGGATTATCCATCCAATAGTAGCCGGTAACAGACAGCGGGTGGCAGCCAAATGGCACTTCCACCACTGCGGACACAGCATACTCCGGTATCACGGTCATGTTGGGGAGCTTGCGAATCTCGCTGGTGGGCACAATCTCTTCACAAGTTATGACCACATTTTTGGAGGCTTTGGCGGCAAAATCGTCGTTGCCCAACATCCCCCATATCTGACAGTTGCCGGCCATGTCGGAGCGTTGCACATGAATAAAGGTAACGTCAGGTGTAGCGGCCGGCACCAGGGCTATCGGACCAGTACCGTATGGGTCGTCTATGACTTTTATGTCCGGATTATATTTAATAATGTCGCTTCCCAGGAGCGACTTGGTGGGGAAAAACGGGAGTCCCATAGCTCCGGCCATCAGGCGCAGCCCGGCGCTATAGTTGGAGTAAGGTATCATTTCGATATGATTGGGAATCCCTTCCTCAACTGCGCGACGGATATTGTAACCCTGCCCGACTACCCCGATCCAAATATAGGCTGCTTCGATGCGGCTGAAACATCCGGCTGCGACCAGCAGCTCAATGGGATCAGTAGTGGTGTCGGTGATATAGGTCATGTTCTTGCGGCCCTGCCTGATGATTTCATGGGCGACAGCCAGTGGTTCGCGGGCGCATATACTGGCTATGTTGACCGAACAACCGTCAAAAACATACTTGCTGACTGCTTCTTTTAAAGTCATCCGTTTATCTATCAATTGCTATTCCTCCTCGGCAAATACAAATATTCCACCTCTAATAACCCATATCTCTGGCAATAACATATTAAGCAATAACTATGCCACCCTACCTATAATCGGGGTTGTTTTGCAGCAATTTCCCGGCTTGCACAGCCCTGCAGCCCGCTCTTCGCCGTATGAATGCATTTCGATATCGAAATTTAGGGAATCTTGGGCCCCATTCAACCGCTATAGGTTTCATGCCGACGCGTTGAGGTGATACTCCTTTTTTCACATATCCAGCCTTATAGGGAGGAGATCGATTGTATTGCTGTCTTTACAGGTGTCAATATATCCGGACGTTATTTCCCTTCAAACCACTTCACCAATATGCCCTTTGGGGCTGCATTTGATTCCGCAGCGTGTACCGCAGGAAAGCCTAAACGCAGCCTGTCTTGCCCTGTCGCTTTATGAATCTCTTGTTATCAGGCGGGATTATTATATAAAAGCAGGGATAAGCGTTATTAACGCATGTGGCTCCGGATGGATGCCGGTTCGAAGGGAACACCATGTACCTTAATAACATTCGATATGCCAACCCGAGGCTTAGTGATGCTGAGGGTGCAACCAGGAAGAGGGAGATTTAGAATAAAGCAGCGACGCATAAAGCTTTGCGGAGGTCAGTCCCTGATGTTGACAGAAGCTGTTTTATAGTCAACGGTCAGGGCCAGACCCTCACCATTACTCAGCCATAAACATGGCTATGTCGTCATCAACCGTAGTAATACCTTTAATCCCGAACTCTTCAGTAAGTATTTGGGCAACATTTCGAGATAGAAAGGCCGGCAATGTAGGACCCTGGTGAATATTTTTCACGCCCAGGTACAATAAGGCTAACAGTACCGTGACCGTTTTTTGCTCAAACCAGGCGATATTATAAACAAAGGGAAGCTTATTTATATCGTCCAGCCCCATGATAGCCTGGAGTTTCAATGCCAAAACCATTAATGAATAACTATCATTCAATTGCCCCGCATCCAGTACTCTGGGTAAACCTGCAGCATTGCCTAATTCCAGTTTGTTAAAACGATATTTGGCACACCCCGCAGTTAAGATTACCGTGTCCCCGGGAAGCTTACGGGCAAATTCGGTATAATATCGTCTTGACTTCAATAAGCCGTCCCAACCGGGCATAAAGAAGACTTTCTTTATGGTTCCGGAGTCGATAGCATCAGCCAGTCGATTGGCCAGGGCAGCCAATTGATGGCGCGCATAACCGCCTTCTATGCTTCCGGACTGAATCTCCTCAGGCCCGGGAAGGGTTTTAGCCAGCTCGATTAAGGAGGAGAAATCCTTTTTCCCGCCGACATCGGGCACGATATGAGCACACCCCGGGAAGCCCGAAAAACCGGTTGTAAATACTCTGGTTTTAAGTTCTTCCTGCTTTAGAGGCATAATGCAGTTAGAATTAAACAGGATCGGTCCATGAAAAGATTTAAACTCTCCCGCCTGCGTACACCATGAGTTGCCATAGTTTCCTGCCAAATTGTCACAGGTTTTGAAGGCAGGATAATGATGGGCTGCCAGCATGTCGCCATGGGTGTAGACATCAACACCTGTTCCCCTGGTCTGCTCAAGCAATTGTTCCAGATCGGTCAAGTCATCTCCAGATATCAATATGGCCGGATGATTTCGCACCCCGATATTAACCCGGGTTATTTCCGGATGGCCGTATTTTGCTGTGTATGCCTGATCCACGAGGGCCATCGCTTTCAAGCCATATTCTCCGCTCTTTAAAGCCAGCGCAACCAGGTCGTCGCTTGAAATACAGTCGTCCAGCGTAGCAGCCAGGGCTTCGTAAATAAAGGCATAGATTTGAAAGTCCTCTTTTCCAGCATGTAAAGCCTGGTCCAGATAAGCTGCCATCCCTTTTACGGCATATATGATGGTTTCTCTTAAGGAGCGTAAATCCTCATCTTTGGTGGCCAATACACCAACCAGGCGAGCTTTATATAGCATGTGCTCTTTGGCATACAGCCTGGACCCGCCGGGGTTGATTTCAAATATGGCGGCGTCATGGAGAGCAGTCGCGTCGGCCCCTTGTCTTAATTTATTTCTTAAAGACATCATTTCTTTTATCTGTTTTTCAATTGCCGCACCATCAAAATTGGCGTTGGTTAGAGTCATGGAAAGACTGCGTAAAACTTGAAGATTTATTTCCGGAATATTGCCAATATCGATCTTTCCCTTGACTACAATCTGCGCGATTCCCTTAATGGCGTAAACCAGCAAATCTTGCAGCCGGGCGATCTGATCGTCCTTGCCGCATAGGCCCCGAATAGTACAGCCTGCATTTTTAGCAGCCTCCTGGCATTGATAACAAAACATGCTTTGGGTCCACTCCGAGGTATTAACATTGGATATGCTGCCGCCCGGCCTGCACAGGCGCAACTTTCACTGGCATTCGTAACACTTTATAGACATAGCCATCCTCCTTAATAATGCAACCTAATGATTACGATCATAGATTAATCGGCTAAAAACCTGGTTCGAGCCAAATACTCTAAAAAATCAAAAACTATGGAACGTTATACAACCTCTAACAGTCCATAGTTATTGAATTTTTATTCAGTATGATATGATGCCGGCCGCTCTTATTACCTTTAGTTGTCTAATTCGCCGGTTTGCTCTCAAAAAACGGATCTATCTTGACCGGTTTAATTAAGGTGTCGGACTGAATCTTTATTGCTGCAAATGTTATTCAGATTCAGCCCCGGCATTAATCAACAAACTTAAGGCTTATCCCAATCCAGTGCCTTTTAATTTGTCATAAAATGTGGAGCGGCTGATGCCTAGCATTTTAGCAGCTTTAGTTTTGTTCCCGTTGCACTTTATTAAAGCTTTTTCAACGATCTTCTTCTCTTCTACCAGAATGGTGTTGCGATAATCATCTTCAACAAAAGGACTGTGAATATCTTGATCGTCAGTAAAAAGATCTGAAGGCAATTGATTGGGTTCAATGACAGCCCCGACATGCAAGTTCATGATTCTTTCAATGCAATTTTCCAGTTGTCTGACATTTCCAGGCCAGGAATACTCGGTGATAACCTTCAGGGCCTCCGACGAAAATGTCTTTTCCGGAATTCCCAGTTCCGAACTAAAGTGAGTAATAAAAGCTTTGGCTAACGGAAGGATATCGTCCTTTCTTTCCCGGAGCGGGGGTATCTCCAACGTAATAACATTCAGGCGGTAATAAAGGTCCTCTCTGAATTTACCCTCCGCAATCAATTGACGCAAATTCTTGTTGGTTGCGGCAATAATTCGCATATCAACTCTTTTGGACTCGGTCCCGCCGACTCTTTCTATTACTTTATCTTGTAACACGCGCAGTAATTTGGCCTGCATGGAGAGCGGCATATCGCCTATCTCGTCCAAAAAAAGCGTGCCTTTGTCTGCCAGTTCAAATTTTCCGGGTTTTCCGCCTTTTTTAGCCCCCGAAAAAGCCCCGTAGTCATAACCGAACAATTCTGATTCCAGAAGATTATCGGGAATTGCGGCGCAATTAACTTTAATAAACGGCTCATTTCTGCGTTGGCTAAGATGATGAACGGCATGGGCAAATAATTCTTTGCCGGTTCCGCTTTCACCGATGATAAGCACAGTAGCACTGCTATGAGCAGCTCTGCGGGCAATTACTTTGAGTTCATTAAACCTGTCATTCCAGGACAAAATATTTTCCAAAGCATATGACCCGCTATTGGATTTTTCTAATTCTTTTTTATAATGCTCTACCTTGCCTTCCAGCAATCTAAGCCTTCTGATCAATTCTTCGATCTCTTTCCGGCTCTGAAAAGAAATCTTCTGAATTGCGCCGACAGACTCCCCTTGATCGTTTATTACAGGAGCGCAAGATACAATCATCTTCTGATCACGGATGACCTGAATCCCATCAAAGCCTGCTTGCCCGGTTCCGGCAATCTCGTGTAAAGTTGTGTTTTCCATCAATTCGGTTATATGCTTGCCGATAACTTCATCACCGTCAACATTGAAAAAAGCAGCCAGTTTTTCGTTTATTAATGTTACGCGTCCTTTTTTGTCTACAATTACGATCCCCAGATAAACTATCTCAACCAGCGTCAGTAAAGTTTGTTCGACATCCTCGGTACAGATACGAGATTTCATATATTCTAATCCTCCTCTCGAGAATACGCACATATATCATCCCTGTAATGTACTTGCTAAGTTGAACTAGCAGTAATAGCCTGTTATCTTCCGAATCCGCCGCCATCCACGGGCAAAACCGCACCGGTGGTGAAGCTGGAGGCTTCGGAGGCAAAGTAAAGCGCCGCTCCGATTATTTCGTCCGGTCTTCCGCCCCGCTGAAGGGCCAGGGTATTTTCAAATTTCTTGTTTACCGCTTCCATATCCCATGCCTTGGAAATATCGGTTAAAAAGGGTCCCGGCATAATGGAATTGACCCGTACTTTGGGCCCGTAGGCTATGGCGAAAGCACCGGTGAGCGCGTTCAGGCCGGCCTTGGCAGCGGCATAAGGAGTCTCTTTGGGTGTGGGTCTGACTGCCGCGACACTGCTGATGTTTATAATCGACCCGCCTTCGCCTTCGGCCATGCGGCTTCCCACCAATGCGCAGAGTCTAAACGGTCCTTTCAAATTAACGCCCATAACATTGTCCCAATACTCCTCGCTTACGTTAACCAGAGAGTCATAAAGCGGGGACATGCCAGCGTTATTCACCAGCACGTCTACTTTGCCGAAGTGCTTGTACGCAGTATCGACAAGATCATTGATCTGATCCCAGCGTCCAACGTGGCAGGCACATGAAAGGGCCGGCCGGCCAAGTGCTTCAACCTCAGCAACTACTTGCGATGCGGCCTTTTGGTCGCGCTCCGAGTTACGGTCAACTACTATTATGTCAGCTCCGGCTCTGGCAAAGGCCAGGGCCATTTCCCGTCCCAGGCCCCGTCCGCTGCCTGTGATCATTGCCACCTTGCCAGCTAGTGAAAATATTTCCTCCGGCGACTTCATTCAACTACCTCCTAGATATGTTTAAATTATACTACAACTGTAGGCTGTTAAATATATATTTCGACAAAATGCGACGAGATTCATAAGCCCCTCATGTTCAACTCTACTGAGATTTAAAACTCCAGCCCGGGGCCTCAAAGGGAATATGATAAGAGCACATTATCATATTCCCTTCAGGCTATTAATTATTTGCTTATTTTGAACTGAGGCTTGCTTATCTTATCGTCAACATGTTCGAAAACAACATCCATTTCCATGCCGATACTGAGATCTTCCGGCTCACAGTCAACGACGTTGGCGATAAACCGGACACCGGGAGCATCATCTATTTCTATACAGGCGACGATAAAAGGTATTTTTTCTTTAAATTCAGGAAAAAAGGCCTTATGAACCACGGTCCAGCTGTACAATTTGCCTTTGGGCGAGACTTTGGCCCATTCAAATTCGCCTTCACAGTCAGGGCAGATGATGGTTGGATACCACTGCCAGCCGCCGCAATTTTTACAGCGGGGAAATTTCAATTCCTCATTACGGCAGCCTTCCCAAAATGGAACTAAAACCGGCCACTCAATGTCAGGCAAAAGGAAATTCTCTTTATCCATGCTTAATTACCCCCTAGAATCAATGTACCCTGGAACCATCCTCCAAAACCTGACACCAGAGAAACTTCCGCGTCTTTTACCTGAGCCAATCCAGCCTCACCTCGCAGTTGTTTCACGGCCTCTATGACGTGGGCCATTCCGTACATATAACCCTGGGATAATAATCCTCCATGGGTATTGAGAGGCAGCTTCCCGTCAAGGGATATGACTTCTCCGTTGCCAATAAAACGGGCGCCTTCTCCCTTCGGGCAAAATCCCAGGTCTTCAAGTTGGAGTATGACATTGATGGTAAAGGAATCGTAGATTTCCAGAACATCGATATCATCATGGGTAACCCCCGCCTGCGCAAAAGCGCTCGGAGCCGTCTGTGCCGCCGAAGTCGTCAGCGGGTCTGGAGTCTGCGTAAAGAAAAACGGGCTGGCCGGGTTTAGCCCCGCCGCAGCAATACCTAGCACTGTAGCGGCAGGACGCGCCAGATCTCTGGCCCTCTCTTCGGTGGTTAAGATCAGGGCAGCTGCACCGTCGGTCATTACACAGCAGTCAAAGAGGCGTAATGGTTCGGCCAGCAGCGGTGAGCGGAAATAATCTTCCACGGTCATAGGTTTTCTCATCTGGGCATTGCCGTTGAGAATCGCATGTTTGCGGGTGTTCACCGCTATCGCTGCCTGTTGGTTCTCAATGTTTCCATACAGCTTCTGGTAACGGTTCGCTATTGAACCGAAATATACCGGCTGCGGGAAAAACCCGAAGGGCATTTCACAATTTCTTTTATAAAGGTCTTCTTGATGTATTCCCCGGGGTGAGGATTTTTCGGGTTCTGACACCTGATTGGCGCCTATATAAAGGAGGACGTAATTGGCCTTTCCGGTCTGCAAAGCCAGTTGGGCCAGTTCAATGGCATTTACCACGCCGGCACCGGCATCCATGCCTGCAATGGCTCTAAATCTCAGATTGGCATGAGTATAGAACTCAAACTCGTTAATATGAAGCTCAGTCCGGATTCTGGGTAAGACGACCCCATCAATATCCGACATCTTTAGCCCGGCATCATGTACTGCCCGGTACGAAGCCTGGAGAAGAATCTCTGTGGACGTCATGCCGGAATTACTGGAATAAGTTGTCTCCCCGACGCCAACTATGGCTGTTCTTGGGTTCATATCGTTAACCTCCAATGGTTTTACTGCCCTGGCTCAATTATTACACCAATGGATCATAGGGGAAAACATCAGCGGAAATCTCCAGCGGATAGAAGCTATTCTTGACCGCGGGTACGAATATTTCGCCTATAGTCTCCGGGGTCCAGCCGTTATCCAGGTGCATATTGCGAATGGGACGAATTTGCGAGAACAGGGTAATTTCATTGCCTCTGACTCCAAATATCTGGGCGTTCACTTCCTGAGCCTGGTCACTGGCCAGATATACTACCAGCGGCGCAATCTTGTCAGGAGTCATGCGTTTGAACTTCTCAACCCGGGCTTGTTTGGCAGGATCATCGGTCTCAATGGTGCCCACCAGCCGGGTATAGGCAAAGGGACAAATCAAATTGGCAGTCACATTGAATCTTTCCAGATCCAGGGCGGTATTCTTGGTTAACCCGACGATACCCGCTTTAGCAGTTCCGTAATTAACCTGACCTACCTGGCCGATTAAACCGGTGGTTGAGGTAAAGTTGATGAAACGGCCCGACTTCTGTTCTTTCATATGGGGCGCAGCAGCTCTGGTCATTGACCATGCGCCTTTGATATGCACTCCTATGACGGCGTCAAATTCTTCCTCGCTCATTTTGAAGAGGATGCGGTCCCGGAGAATTCCGGCATTGTTAACTACAATATCAATTCTGCCGAAGTTCTTAACTGCGTCTTCTATGATCTTTTCAGCTGCCGACAGCGAAGCAACAGACTCAAAGTTGGCTATTGCCTGACCCCCTGCAGCTCTGATTTCCTGGGCGACTTCTTCGGCGACCATCTGGTCTACGCCTTGACCGGTAGTGTTTCCGCCCGGATCATTAACAACTACCTTGGCTCCATATTTGCCAAGAAGCAGGGCAATTTCTCTGCCTATGCCCCTGCCGGCACCGGTAACTACAGCTACCTTATCTTTAACCATTACATTTACCTCCCGAAATTCTAATACTTAGTTGCCATCAAATCTTCCAGCCTCATATCCCCGGTATAAAGCACCGATGTCATCATCCAATTCCAGTTGATATATAATAAATGCTCAAACCAATACTTCCATAAATACAATATATATTGCTGCCGGCTTCATCAGGCATTAGATGAAAGACATCGGATGCTTATTCCCGGGAGTAGGTCATAGTCAATTTCATATATGACTAAATTACCGGTTAACTAAAAAAATCACACGATTTTGGCTTCCGCCGCCTTGATAAAGGGCGCCATTTTGCCAAGTTCAACCTTGCCGTTGGAATTGATGGGGAAATCTTCAAATGGCATAATTTCAACCAGGTTGGGAAGCTTAAATCCGGACAGATACTGTCTGCAGAATTCTCTCAATTCCTCACCGGTGATTTTGCCTTCTTCTGTAAGAGCAACAAAGGCTATCGGGGTTTCACCCCATTTAGGATGCTTGGCGCCGACCACAACCGCTTCCTTAACTAATGGATGCATTTTAAGGGCGCGTTCGATTTCCGCGGGATATACGTTTTCGCCGCCGGTTTTAATCATATATTTAACCCGGGTAACAAAATCCAGAGTTCCGTCAGGATTGCGTCTTAAACAGTCTCCAGTGTGGAACCAGCCATCATAGAAAACCTTTTCATTTTCTACCGGGTTGTCCCAGTAACCACTGAACATCATCGGCGTGCGAATAACCAGCTCGCCCACTTCGCCGTCCGGCACCTCGTTGCCGTCGGCGTCGAGAAGGCGAACCTCGCAGGCCAGGCCTTCAGCTTTTGATAATGCGTTGTATTTAGCCCCAATGGGAATAACATTGTTGGAGAAATTATGAGGCCCGATTTCAGTTAAACCATAAGTATTCAAATAAGGTGCGTTCAAAAGGGTGGTCAGTTCTGCCATTTCTTCTACCGGAACCAGGTCGGCCATGGAGCCTACCGCTTTAACGCCAACAATTTTGGCGTCTCTCTTCTTGATCTCTTTAATAAGGCGGTCCAGCATGCCAGGGGCCATAGCCAGCCAACCGATTTTGTTCTTGGTGATTACATCAACATATTTTTCGGCGCTGTAGCCGTCATGGAATATTACTTTACCACCGAAAGAATGGGTGGCAAACATCTGGTCCACTGAAGCTACATGGAAAAAAGCGCCCCGGGCGATAAAATTGTCGTCCTGGTCTACTTTCAAAAGCCGTTGATATTCGGCCATATTGTACATGACTCTCATTACTGACGAGCGCTGGGAAATGGTTGCGCCTTTAGGTCTGCCAGTTGTGCCCGAGGTGTAAACGATAAAATAGGCGTCTTCTTCGTGCAGTTCGATGCCGGGTTCTTTGGTGTCTCCCTCTTCAAGGAGTTTGGGGTACTCATAGGTTGGTAATGAAGTGAAACCGGTTTCCCCCATATCATCCAACAGAATGATCCTCTTAACAAAAGGCATGTTGGGCAGGATGTTCTTAAACTTTTCAAAATATGGCTTCGCAACAATAATGGTCTCCGGTGTGATAACCTCGATGGCTTCCTGCAATTCCAATTCAGTATAACGGTCGTTGCAGAATCCGATAATCCCGCCGATTTTTGCTACCGCGTACATAATCTGAGCACATTCCACCCGATTGCCCGACAGGGCGGATATGCGCTGACCGCGTTTAATGCCGATCTTGTCCATACTGTTGGCTAATCTGTTAACATCCTCGTTCAATTCTTTGAAGGTCCATTCCCGGCCTTCCCACTCAACCGCTATACGGTCTGGTGTTAACTTGGCCTTTTTCTTAATAATGTCGCCAACAAATTTCTGTTTAGCCTGCCACATCTTTTCTTTGATTGGCCCGGGATCAAAGTTAGGTTGTAAACTCATATATCGTTCCTCCTCTGCCACATGCCCGAGGCATATGGGTTTTCTTCACCTGGCGTTACAAAGTCCTGGAATTAAATCGTACGATTAAATTGTACCCATTGGGCTACAGTTGCTGCGAAAAAGTCAAAACAGAGCTATATATCCCTCCTCACAAATATATTTGGGGGGTTCGGCAACCTTTATCAGTTTTATTAGCAATTATTGTGCCACTAGGATTTTATCGGCTCTGTTCTTAAAAACATTTTTTATCTATTGAAACAAGATCTTGCCAAACAGGCATTGATGCAGCTTTCAAATGGGCGCTTATCAAGCTGTTGGCACTCGTTTTCCTTATATTATTGATCAGCTCTCTCAAGTAAATTCCATCGGTAGGATAGTACTTGTATAATATTGCGGACACTCATCCTACATTCAGGACACATTGGACATTGCCGGGCTTTACCCGGATAATGCAGCAAGATGGGGGAAAAAACCTTTAGGCCCCTCACTCACCCCCCCGTCAACAGGCCAATGTCTGTCAACTTGCTCAAGCCCCTTTCGAGGATCTCCAGCGAAACTGCCACAATCTTATTCCCCGGGCGGGGCCTCGGCCTCATTCAATCTGAGCGTTTCACTCTTCCCGGCGCCAGCCCGCTTTAATACCTCCCTGGCTTGTAAGGCCATAAAACAAGAGGGGTTCCAGCTTAAACCTGAAACCCCTCTTGCTATGACTGGAGGCTGGGATTACTGCTTACATAAGGCCAAGCGCTCTCCAGACCGGAACGCTTGCCCACCAGCCGAGCAGGTTGATGAACAACCAGGCGGTGGCATAAGGCAGCGTCCTTTTTTGGTCGACCATATTCCTGGAGGAGGTTCGCGCCGTAACGTAGACAATGTTTTGGAAATCGAACATAAAGATGTTTCCGGAGATGTAAGTGATCAATACAATGAGCAGCCCGTTCATGCCCGCCGCATTGGCAAGACCTGATAAAACGGCATAGACCACAATTGCGATTGTGAACTGGGATAGGATAAAGAAACGCAATATATAGGTGACCACAACGATAGCCAGGATAAGCAGATAGGTATTGGCAAACAGGGGGCTAAGGATGGGATCAAGGATGCCTTGCAGCCAAACATTGATTTTCAGCGTACCAATCAGGGCGGCTACAGAGAAAATCAAGAGCATGTAAATCAGATCCGACCAGGGAACCGCCGTAGCAACGTCTTCTTTTTTGAACAGCCCGGCGACAGCATAAAGACAAAGGCCGGCGATGGCTATCAGGGAAGCATCCACTTTATGCCAGGTCTGCGTCATCCACCCTAATAAAATCAAGGCTAAAATAATGCCGGCGATTTTTTCATTGGCACTCATGGGGCCCATTTCTTTAAGGACATTTTTGGTATAACCCTTGGTCAGCTGAAGTTCTTTTTCGGGCTTGTAGGCTATCATGATGAAAATGTAGGATAGCACGATCATGGTGAGCAGCCAGGGCAGACAAGTCTGAAACCAGCTTACCCAATTGAAAAAGGCCTGTTGGTCTTTGGGTATTAATCCCAGCAGCATAAAGACGGCGAAAGAACCGCTGTAAAATGCATAACCCAGCAAACCTGCCGAACACCACTGCGCCTGAAATAGCCCGGCCGCGCCTTTGCTGCCCTTTTCATAACCCATCTCGTTGGCCATGGAAGCCGTGAAGGGCGCGAAGATTGACATCTTGGCCAGGGTAGAAGGGATAAGAGGACTAATTACGATACCTGATACGAACAAAGCTGATATCTGCCCCCGGAAAGATTCCGGGAACAAGCTCAAAATAAATAGGGCGATTCTCTTCAGAAGACCGGTTTTGGCCATAACAGCCGCGATCCCGAATGCGGGTATAATCAGCCATATCGATGTTCCTGCAAACGGACCGAAAACGGTGGTGAAAGTACCTACGTTAAAAATTACCAGGAATAAAAGGGCAATCAGGGATATCATCCACTCGGGGAGGGCTCTCAAAACCATGGCCAGCATAGCGCCTATAAAAATACCCATGAAACGCATTGCTGCCGGTCCCAATGTGGGAGGAGGGGTCATCATGCATATATAAAGTCCAATTGCAAAGCTGATTGCGAGCTTAATGATCGCCGGGGTTGTAAGAAGTTTTTCTCTTTGCTCCATATCATTCGCCTTCCCTTAATATATTTTTAAGTAATCGCAGAATTAACATCCTTAACGATTGGTCAAATCAATGACAGGTTTGATGCCCTTTCCTGATCTCATATAATCCAGGGCTTCAGTGGCCTCGTTCAG
>NZ_DIPG01000011.1:0-18368 GCF_002426325.1 Syntrophomonas sp. UBA5494
GTCCTGGCCACCCCGGAGAGCTACAATACCACCATGGGAGTCATTCTCACCACCCGTACCAGGCTGAAATCGACCGATGAGATCTATATTGTGGAAATGGGAGCCCGCAAAAAAGGCGACATAAAAGAGATCTGCGATCTGGTCCATCCCTCTATGGGCATTTTAACCTCAATTGGCGAGCAGCACCTTGAAACTTTTAAAGATCTGGCCAACATCAAGCGCACCAAGTTCGAACTTATTCAGTCGCTAAGAGAAGGCGGCATCGCTTTTGTCAACTGGGATGATGAAAACATCCGCTCCCTGCCGACGGTGCCGGGCATCCGTTATGTTCGCTATGGTATATTATCAGAAGACTTGGATTATCGGGCCGGGTCCATCCAATATGATTCGCGGGGTTCAGTATTCACCGTCTGCAGCCGCAAGGGGCAGCAGGGGGTATTCCGCACCCGTCTGCTGGGAAGACACAATATATATAACATCCTGGCGGCTACAGCGGTTGCCTATGAGTTGGGGATGGATATGGCAACTATCGCCCTGGCAGTCCGCAATCTGGCCCCGGTTGAACATCGCCTGGAGATGAAGCGCGGCAAGGATTATCTGATCATAGATGACGCCTTCAATTCCAATCCGGTGGGCTCTAAAATGGCTTTGGAGGTTCTTTCAAAAATGGAAGGGAGCTTCAAGATAATGATAACCCCGGGTATGGTGGAACTGGGGAGCAGGGAATATGAGCTGAATTTCGAGTTTGGCCGGGCGGCGGCCGAAGTTTGCGATTATGTCATACTGGTGGGGCCGCGCCAGACCCAGCCCATACAAGAAGCCTTTAAGGAGGCCCATTATCCGCCTGATCAGTATCTTGTGGCCCGGAACTTAAACCAGGCCTTACAACACCTAAGCCTTATCGCCAGACCGGGCAGTGTGGTCTTATTCGAGAACGATCTGCCCGATACATACAACGAGTAAAGGAGATGAAATGGTGAAGATTAATGTGGGTGTTTTTTTCGGAGGCAGGTCGGTTGAACATGAGATTTCAATCATATCAGCCTTGCAGGTAATCCACAGCATTGACCGCAATAAATACAATGTGGTACCGGTTTACATAACTAAGCGGGGCCAATTTTACACCGGCGAGGCATTAACTGACATTCAGAATTACAGGGACCTGGATCGTTTATTAAATCGATCCAAACAGATTGTGATCAGCAACCACAATGGAGAGAAAGTGATCACCGAATACCCCGGCAGCATGTTTCGCAAAGGCCGGCTGGGGACGCTGGACGTAGCCCTGCCGGTGGTGCATGGCACCAATGTGGAGGATGGCACCTTGCAGGGTTATCTGGAGATGCTGGATCTTCCTTATGCGGGCTGTAATGTTTTATCATCAGCCCTGGGCATGGATAAGATCGCTATGCGCATGGTCTTGAAAGAGGCCGGTTTGCCGGTTTTGGACTATGTATGGTTTTATTCCAAGCGCTGGTTTTCGGACCCGGCCGGCATCTATGAGGAGATCGAGTCCCGTCTGGCTTACCCGCTAATAGTGAAACCGGCCAATTCCGGCTCCAGTGTGGGTATAACCACGGCCGCCGACCGGGAAGAACTGGAGGATGCCCTGGACCTGGCCTCGAGCTTCTCCAATCGCATCATCGTGGAGCACAAAGTGGTCAGCCTCAGGGAGATAAACTGCTCGGTACTGGGGGATTATGAGAAAGCGGTCCCCTCGGTTTGTGAGGAACCGGTGAGCACTGAGCAAATCTTGAGCTACAAAGACAAATACATGAGTGAAGGCGGCAAAGGCATGAGCGGCGCTGCCAGACAGCTTCCAGCCAACATTTCCGCGGAAAAAACCGCTTTAATTCAGGAGTTGGCGGTTAAAACCTTTCATGTGCTGGACTGCAGCGGGGTATCGCGCATAGATTTTCTGATTGACACCGATTTGGACCAGGTCTATGTAAATGAAATCAATACCATCCCGGGGTCGCTTTCTTTCTATCTCTGGGAGGCTTCCGGCAAATCCTTTACGGAATTGACCGAAGAATTGATCCAACTGGCTTTGAAACGCACCCGGGAACGGGATAATCTGGTGTTTTCCTATGAAACCAACATTCTGGCCATGAAGGGCAAAGGCGGCGCCAAGGGCATTAAGTAGACCCGGCCGCCAGCTTTTGACGATAGTTGTTTTAGGCATGAAACAGGGCAGTTCAACCCCGCTCTGAGGGACGCTGCCCCTTTTATTTTTCGACATCATCAAAAAGGAAGTTTCTTTCAATATGACGAAATATATAATACCAATAATCAGGAGTTTTTGTTTGCATGACTAACTTCCTGCCCGCAGGTATTATAAATGAAACCCTGGAAGAGATTTGCCAACAGATTACGAAGCTGAAAGAATTGATGGACGCCGGGGATAATGACAAGGCCGAACAAGGCTTGATAGAGCTGGAGGAAACCGCTCTGGAGCTGTGGGTCTTTATTGAGAAGTTCAGCTGTCAGCCGTTGATTTATACCGGCCAGGGCAGTACGGACGAGATTATACGTCGCCTGGAGTGGGCTTTGACTTTTGTCGAGGAATTTGACCCGGCCGCATTTAAGAAAAGACCTTCAAATAGAAAACAACGCATGCGATAATAAAATAGAATCACTGCAAAACCCTGATTTTAGCCAGGATTTGTCAAAGTATGCCGGCCGGGATCAGGGAGGTCTATTTTTAGGATTGATTTAATGTCTTAAAACAATTCAACCTGAAAATATCATCAACTTAATACCCGGAGTATAGTAGGAAAGACGGTGTGGCCTTGGACAGCAAGAGTATTTTGAGCGAAGTGGCTGCGGGACGACGCATGACCGACGAGGAATTTACCTTTATTTTTGAACATGGGGACCTGGATGCTATCGGTCAGGCCGCCTGCCAGGCCAGGGACAGGATATTTCAAGACGACCTCATCACCTTCATCATTGACAGGAAAATCAATTACACCAACATATGTTCCTGCAAATGTAAGTTTTGCACTTTTTACCGCAGTAAAAGCGACTGTGACGCCTATGTCATCGATAAGGCTACCTTGTTCGGCAAAGTGATGGAGGCCATGGAAATTGGCGCAACTCAAGTGGTTTTGCAGGGGGGGTTGAACGAGGATCTAAAAATCGAGTTTTTTGAGGACATGTTTAAGGAAATCAAAGGCCGTTACGGCCTGACCATACATTCCTTGACCCCGCCGGAGGTGGCGTTCATTGCGCAAAACTCCGGTTTGACCGTTGCAGATGCGCTCCTGAGGTTAAAGAAAGCAGGCCTGGACTCCATACCCGGGGGCGGTGCGGATATATTGCACGATGCGGTTAGAAGCCAGATCAGCCCCAACAAGATCAATACCGCGGCCTGGCTGGAGGTAATGCGCACAGCCCACCGGCTGGGCATTAAAAGCACTGCTACAATGATGATGGGCACCGTGGAAAACCCGGAGCAGCGCCTGGCCCATTTGCGCGAGATTCGGAATTTACAGGATGAAACTCGGGGATTCAGGGCTTTTATTGCCTGGACCTATCAACCTGGCAGCAATGAGCTGCAGGGGGAAAAGCTGTCGTCTTCTGATTACCTGAGATTTCTGGCCTTATCCCGCCTGTATTTGGACAATTTCGATCATATACAGGGTTATTGCTTCGCCCATGGCGAACCGGTGGGGCCAAATACGCTCGGCTTCGGCGCCGATGACCTGGGCAGTTTGATGCTGGATGAGAATATGGCCTCAATGGCCGGCGTAAATTATATGATGCAGCTGGACAGTATGCTGGAACTGATTCACCAGGCGGGGCGCACCCCGGCATTGCGGGATACCGCCTATGAAGTCCTGCGGGTTTTTGACTGATTGTTGATATGCGGGCCCCGGCTACTGCATCCATGATATGTGGGAGAGTTTAACTAGTACAGGGGTTTTTTATATATTGAGACAAGATATAATAAAGAAAGATTGTCGTTGAGGTGACCGAAAGGGGGAAGGCCTAATGCGCTCTATGAAGAGCAGCACTAAACTATTCCTGCTGCTGATTGTACTGGGAGTATTATCTGCCCTGGCAGGGCTTTATGTACAGTGGCTGTGGTTCGATTCCATTAATTATGCCGGTGTGTTTATCACCATGATATCCAATCAAGTGGGATTGTATCTGATTCTGTTTGTAATGTCGTTTGTATTCTTTTTTATCAACCTGCAGATTACCCGTCGCCACCTGAGGGAGACGGAACGTCCTGACAACACCGAAGACGGCCGGGATATTATCTATTTGGATCAGATCCCCTTGTCGCCCTGGCGGGACTTTTTAAGCGGCCCCATGGCAAAATGGTTTTTCCTGGGCCTGAGCGTTTTCGGCGCCTTGCTGGTCAGTGCCTCCGGCAGCGGAAAATGGCTTCCCGTGCAGCAGTTTCTCCACCGCGTCCCGGTAGGCCTGGCGGATCCTATTTTTAACAAAGACCTGAGTTTCTATTTTTTCAATCTCAGTTTATACCATGATGTTTATGCCATTCTGATGCTCACCCTGGTTTTGACCATCATAATGGTTGGTGTAATTTACGTTATCAACGCCTCCGCCGATCTCCTGTTGGGAGACTGGCGGCAGTTCACCACCGCCAAGAGCCACCTGGCCGTTTTGATCGCTTTGATTTTGCTGCTGAAGGCCTGGGGGTATCGGCTCGATGCCTACGGAGTCCTGTTCTCACCCTCCGGGATCGTTTGGGGAGCCACCTATACGGATGTTCACGCCACCCTGCCGGCCTATCAAGCTTTAATGATTATTTCCCTTATTGTGGGCCTGATTATTCTGGCCAATCTATGGATCAGAAAAGTGAACTGGATTCTGATAAGCCTGGGCGCCTGGCTGGTCATTTCTGTGGTGATGGGCAGCATCTATCCATCCATTATTCAAAAACTGGTGGTGCAGCCCAACGAATTCAACCGTGAAACTCCGTATATTCAAAATGCTATCCAGGGTACCCGTAATGCTTACGCGCTTGACAGAGCGAAAATCAAACCTTTTACCAACACTTATACCCTGGATATCAACAACGCCGAGGACCAGGGTATTATCTCCAATATACGCATATGGGACTGGCAGCCCTTGATGATCACTTATCAGAATTTGCAGCAGTTGAGAGGCTATTATGTATTCCATGATGTGGATGTGGATCGCTACACTATTAACGGCGAGTATCGCCAGGTGATGGTGTCGGTCCGGGAGATCGACCAGGCCCAGCTTTCGGAGGATGCTAAGACCTGGGTTAACCAGACACTGATGTACACCCATGGTTATGGGCTGCTGATGAGCCCGGTCACTGAAATCGCGCAGGAAGGCTTCCCGCAATTCCTTATTCAGGATATTCCGCCGCGCACCGCAGAAGGCATTACCGTCACCCGCCCGGAGATCTATTTCGGGGAGCGCACCAATAACACGGTAATAGTGAACACTAAACAACCGGAATTTGATTATCCCATGGGAGATAAAAATATCTTTTCTACCTATGAAGGGCAGGACGGCATCAAAATCGGTTCCTATCCCCGCCGCCTGCTCTTGAGCTGGGTCATGAAAGACTATAAGATGCTGCTGTCCAGCGATATCGTCAGCGACAGCCAGGTATTGATGGGGCGGCAGATCGATCAGAGGGTGCGCGCCATCGCCCCTTACCTGCAGTATGACCATGATCCCTATATAGTCTTGAATGATGACGGCAGATTGTATTGGATTATCGACGCGTATACCGCCACCAATTACTATCCCTATTCAGAACCCTATCCAGGGGGCAATGGCAACAACTATATCCGCAATGCCGTCAAGGTGACCATTGACGCCTATAGCGGCGAAACGCGCTTCTATATCGCTGATGCCGAGGATCCCATTATCAAGACCTATGCCGCCATATTCCCGGGTGTTTATCAACCCCTGGAGGCGATGCCTGCCGGGCTCAAGAGCCATCTGCGCTACCCGGAAGACCTGTTTAAGGCCCAGGCGGCCATGTATCGCAACTTCCATATGTTGGACCCCAATGTGTTCTATAACAAAGAAGATCCCTGGCTGATCCCCAAGGAAGTCGTGGGCGATCAGCAGGTGGATATGGAGCCCTATTATATCATCATGCGCTTCCCCGATGAGGAAAAGCCTGAATATGTGTTGATGATGCCTTTTACCCCCAAGAATCGGCCCAATATGATCGGCTGGATGGCAGCCCGTATGGACGGCGATAATTATGGTAATCTTCTGGTCTACGAGTTCAATAAGCAGGAGACCATTTTCGGCCCCGAGCAGATAGAGGCGCGAATAACCCAGGATACCGTGATTTCGCAGCAGCTGACCTTGTGGAATCAAAGCGGCTCCAGGGTATATCGCGGCAATCTCATCGTCATCCCCTTCGATAATGCCGTGCTGTATGTGGAACCGATTTATTTGCAGGCTGAGAACAGCCAATTGCCTGAGCTAAAACGTGTGGTGGTGGCCTTTGGCAACAGCATAGTGATGGAGCCCAGCCTGGATCAGGCCCTGGTCAGACTTTTCGGGGATCAAGTCCAGCAGCCGGGTACGCCTGCCACGCCCAGCGAACAGCCGCCGGCCGGTCAGGATACGGTGCAAAGCCTGGCGGCGCAAGCCCGGGAGTTCTATAATCAGGCCCAGCAAAAGCTGCAGACCGGGGATTGGGCCGGATATGGGGAAAGCCTGAATCAGCTCAATGATGTTATCAGAAGGCTGGAAACTTTGACCCAGCAGTAGCTATGACTGACCTTAACCGGGGCGGCGCTGTTGCCCCATTTCTCTCCCGAAATTGAGGTGAAGATCTTGACGACACAGCGCAAAAAGATAGTATTTTTGGGGGACAGCATAACCTGGGGCTTTCCCTGGGGACCCTCCGAGTCCTGGGTAAACAGGTTGGAGCTGGTGCTGGATGCCGAGCTGATAAACAAGGGCATGAACGGCAATACCACCGGCGACATGCTGAGGCGTTTTGACAGGGCGGTTTTGAACTGCCGGCCCACTCATGTGGTAATTTCCGGGGGCATAAATGATGTGTTCTGCGGGGAATCCTTTGACCGCATAACCTGGAATATCCGCGAAATGGCGGCAACCGCTCAAGCCAACGGCATCAAGGTTATTCTGGGCACACCCACCGCGGTGGACGATCCCTTCTGGGAAGTGCTCTTGATCAGGATACGTGAATGGATGGCCGATTACGCCCGCGCAAACAATATCGCTTTGATCCCGTTTCACCAGGCCTTTTATGATCAGGACGGCGGGGTAAAAACCGAACTGCTCCTGCTTGACGGCGGGCATCCCGACAAAGAAGGCTACCGCCAGATGTTCGAGCAGATTGATTTATCCATTTTTGATTAGAAGAGGCAGGGGAGAGCCCCGGACCGAAGGGGCGGTGAGCCTGTTTTTTTGCTTCGGCTTGCCGGCTATGCTGGCGCGGATTTCTTGGGGGAGATTGAGATGCTGGAAAGCTTACTGCACCAAGACTTAAGCGACTGGAAAGCTTAAAAGGGACACAATGGCAGCGGGCGAGGTGAACAGCGTTGAAAGTGCTGATGATCAGCGGCTCCTACCCGCCGGATGTTTGCGGGGTAGGAGACTATACTTATAATTTGGTGCAAGCACTTGAAAAACAGGCTGTAGAGGTAATGGTGCTCTGTTCGACAGACACCTCGCCGACGCCTGTTCCAGGTCCGGCTGTCTTAGAGCAAAGAGCGTCTTCCTGGTCGCCGCTGTGTGCCATAACCGCCTTGCGGCACGCCATCGCTGATTTCCAGCCCGATATCATTCATTTTCAGTACCCGACCATTGGTTTTGGGCATCGGCTCGGTCCGCATGCGGCAGCGGTATATGGCAGACTAAAAGGCCGCAACGTAATAGTGACCGTGCATGAATCTAAGAAAGCCCACATCTTGAGACGGATCAGCCTGTTGGCCTTCAATTTCTGTGTGCATATTCTCACCACCACCTCCGCCCAAGCCGGCTACCTCCGTAGAGTCTGGTTTTATCCCCTGAGAGATAAGATAAGCGTGATCCCCATAGCGAGCAATATACCCCGGGCGGCTGTGACTGCCGGCACAAGTTCGTTGCCTGTCTGTACCCATTTTGGCCTGATCTATCCCAACAAAGGCATCGATACATTTATCGAGGTTGCCCGCCAGTCCAGGCTTACATTCGGGCCACAGCTCAGATTCCGCATAGTGGGCAATGTTCATCCCGCTTATCTGCCCTATTTCGAATGTCTCAGAAAAGACGCCCGGGATTTAAATATCGAATGGGTCCTGGGGAGTTCTCCTGAAGAGGTGGCCCGTCTGTTGTACGAGTCCCTGGTTTGTATATTGCCGTTCAGTGATGGGGCCAGCTATAGGCGGGGATCGCTCTTAGCAGCCCTGGTCAACGGAGTGCCGGTGATAACCACCAGTTCCGCCGAGACTCCGGACGATTTGATTCATGGATATAATATTTATTTTGCCGGCAAGGTTGAGGAATATATTCAATACATTGGCGAGCTGCTCGATCCTGAGACCCATCAAAGCATTTCAGAGCGCTGCAGGCAATTGGGGCAAAAATTTGACTGGGATCACATCGCCGAACTGCACCAGGCGTTGTACCGGCGCTTAATCACAGCCCGGGCGGTCTCGACAAAATATAGTCAATTAAACAAATAATGATTCTATATCACCAATTTTAATAATAGACAAGGAAATTTTGATTGATCTCGAGGCTGAAATATAAATATGGGTTCATTCCGCGTACTTCAGGTGGGGCTATGTGGGATACCGAAATAATAAGTGTAGACTATGCGGTTGCAGCGATACTGACTGTTGTGGAAGAAGATATTCATGGATTAAAACCAAGCAATGAGGGCTGCAGAAGCAAAGGGACGTAATTTTGTTTCCTTAGGGGATACAAAAATTTACGTCCCTCGCTTTTTTGTAACAGCATCGTGCCTCTCAGAATAGGATAGATAAGCCGGGGCTAACAAGTTAAGCAGCCCATAAATTTATGGGCCCCGGTGTCGTGAAGGAGGGATGCAGGCTGTTAAAAAATGTGCTTGATAGAGTGGAATGGCGTTTGTTTTTTTCTACTCTGGGGCTGGTATTTCTATCTGAAATGGGGGATAAGACCCAGATCAGCACCTTGCTGCTGGCCAGCGCCAAGCCTCTATATGTGTTCTGGGTGGCCTTGGGATCGGCCACGGCTTTAATCTGCACTTCATTTATTGAGGTTATCATCGGTTCATCTATAGCCAGATTTTTAAAGCCGGAAACCATCAAGATGATTTCAGCGGTGGTTTTTCTTACCCTGGGCGTTCTGCTGGTATTCGGGGTAATTGGAAACATCGCTATCACTTAAAGAGGAAGGTGAAGTTGTGAGCATAAAGTTTCTGACCTGGTTGACCACTTATATCATTATTATTCTCTGTGAATTGGGGGATAAGACCCAGTTGGCGGTACTCTTATTTACCAGTAATAAACCGGATAAACGCTGGACTATTTTCTTTGCCAGTGCCCTGGCGTTAACATTATGTGTACTGGTGGAAGTGACCATCGGGCTGGCCCTGGCCCGTCATATCACACCTGCGGTCATCAACCGTGTGGCTGGCTTCGTTTTCCTCGGGTTGGGCTTAACTTCCCTGTATCAATTGATCGCCGAACGCAAAAGGACATCTGCTTCAGCCGAAGCAGTGGAACTGGCCGAACAGACCAGTTAATGTCCCGCTCTACTATTCCGGTTGGCAAAAGCATAAGATGAAACAGGATAATCCATAGCGGAGGCCCGATATGCACCAAGATAATGACGAGTTCCGTACCATTAGAGGGTATGAACTGATCGAAAAAAACCGCCAGCTTACAGCCAGCATGGAGGATTACCTGGAAATGACATTCCGGTTGGCCCGGAAAAAGGGCTATACCAGAATTAGTGATATAGCTTCAGCCCTGCATGTGCAGCCGCCGTCAGCCAGCAGCATGATACAGAAATTGGCCGAAATGGGATATATTGAGTACAAAAAATATGGCGTAATTGCCCTCAATCAGCAGGGAGCGGAACTGGGGGCCTATTTGCTGGAGAGGCATCATATCATTGAGAAATTCTTGAAAATGATTGGCGTCACCGAAAATGTGTTGGTTGAGACCGAAAAGATAGAACACAATTTGAGTTCGAATACCGTCTTGTGCTTGGCGCGCCTGGCCGCCTGGCTGGAGTGCAATCCTGACTGGGCGTCGTATCTGCAAAATAGTCTTAAGGCCAATAGTGCGGGAGAATAAGCCATAATAAACCGGGTGCCGGGCACCCGGTTAAGTTTAAGCTTTGACGGCTTACACCATAGCAGGCGTAAGTTCGGGGGATAATGGCATTACGGTAATCTGTGACAGCAGATTATCCTCATGATCCAAGATTTTGGCATCGGCTTCCGGCAGGGACTTGGCATCGCTGTAGCGGGCCACGATAGAGGCCGCATATGCCATATCCGGGGTTCCGGGTTGATATATGCGCAGCAGGCCGGTAGGGCCGGGCCGTTGGGCCATTTTGATCAAGACATCGCCTTCTATAGCCAAACGCTTCAGCTGTTCATTTTCGGAATGGTTGCGGCCCACCACCAGCAATGTGCCGGAGGCCACATAAAAATGGCGGCCGGTCTTCAACAGCTCGGTATCGGACCGGGTCGGAAGGTTACGGTATTCCAGCAGCCTTTTTAAACGCCGCGCGAAGCCCGGCTCGGTTAAAAGGCACCCTCCCGCCGGTGAAGGATAATCTGTGATCCCGAACTCTTCGGCCAGGGCCATCTGGCGGGTTCTGCCGCGCCCGCTGATATCTAAAAGCTGCTCTCTGTCTATCCAACCTTCCCGCTCCGGAATAGTGGGGGGCAGCAGCTTTGCCGACAGCGGCCGTACAATTAAACCCGGGTAACCAGACAGTTTTTCAACCAGCCCCAGTGAAGATTTGTTCTGGCTCATAGGACGCTGCCCCAGAACTTCGCCGGTTATAAGAAAAGACGCCCCGGTCTCCTTCATGTGATCCCCGGCTTTGCGCAGCATAAAACCGTGGCAGTCGATGCAGGGGTTGAAATTCTTGCCATATCCGTAGCGGGGCTTGAGAAGAATGTCGCTCATATATTCGTCGCTGATTTCCAGAAGATGCAGATCGATACCCAGACGGGCGGCACTAGTCTGGATAGAAGGATTGCTGCCGAAGAACGGGGTTTGAAAACAAACCGCTATTACCTCGATACCCTGCCTTCTAATAAGCTGACAGGCTAATTGCGAATCCAGGCCTCCTGAAAAAAGGCTGATAGCTTTCATAACGTCTCCTTTAGTTCATTTTAGTTTGATTCCCGCTGCAGGTAAGCTTCGTCATCGATAACGGCAAAGCCGTGCTTCTTGAGCAGTGCGGCTGTCACCCCGTCACCGGTCTGAAGCTTGGCCGAGAAACTGCCGTCATAGACGCTGCCTACCCCGCAGGAAGGACTGCGGCTTTTCAATATGATCAAGGAAGGATTTACTGCTTGCGCAATCTTCAGGGTCTGCTCCGCACCTCTTACAAAAGCAGCGCTGACATCCGCGCCGGATTTGTTCAATACCCGGGCTTGCCCCCGCAAGACCTCTTTCCCGGCGCCCCCCGATATCTCTGCCGGTTCACGGGGAGTGGCAAGGCCGCCTAATTGCTCAGGGCAGATTGGGATAACCCGGCCGGCCCGCAACATCTCTGCGAAAACCTGGTGCGGGTTGCTGCTCCCGTCGTATTTGCATTCGAGACCGCAAAGACACGCGCTGATTAATAGCACAATAACCCCCCTCAAGAACTTTTATAGTATCGTCAACCATACAGATATTATTATTCCTAAAATGGAGCATGGTTAGCAAAAGTAGCGCAGTACTCATATTATATGATACAAAACTTTTGTAATGGAGATAAAGCATGAAACAATTCAAAATGGTTACAGTTGTCTCGAATCCACGTCTCGCGGCAGATACAGTTTTGATTAGTTCTAAACTGGCTAATGATTATGATACCGAGGACCTGCCCCAACTAATCCTCAAGGTAGGTCAACTTCGGAAAACCCTCAAACCGAAAATAAATCAAAAGGTGAAAAATACAGACCTTATATCACTGAATCCCTCCACCATGCGCCGCCTCTGCCTGTCTTCCGGCCGAAAATATGGGTTCTACATTGGAGAGGGCGAAATTAAACTGGGACCGGTGGTAGGGATCCTGTCTGAGAGTAGTGGAGATCCCAACAGGCCATTTTACGGGCAGTCGAATTTTTTCAGACAAATGATCATTCATGCGCGCCGTCTGGGGCAAATCTGCTTCGGTTTCAATACAAGCGGTATTCACTGGCAAAGCAACACCGTTAGCGGTTGGACCTATGCCGGAGGCCGCTGGGTTAGAGCAACCTTCCCCATGCCCGATGCCGTATATCCCCGTCACAAAGGCTACTCGGGCGGTAATTACCGGGCGCGCCGGGGCTTGCAATCTCATGGGGTGGCAATTTCCAATCCCCCGTTAATAGGCAAGTGGCAAACATATAAAATCCTTAGCGAGCATCCCGAACTGGTCAATCATATTCCCGACACCGAGTTAATAAACAGTTTGAAACAGGTCGACGCCATGATGAACAAATATCATGGGGTATACATTAAGCCCGTTAACGGATCGCTGGGGCGCAATATTATTAAAGTTGTGAAAAGACCCGGATCCAAGCGCTATATTTATCAGTACCGCCGCAGTGAAGGGGTTTTCCGCGGCAGCGCCAGTTCTATGGCCGCCCTGAGACGGAAGCTGCACGGTATCATGGGGCGCCGCCACTATATAGTGCAGAAGCAGATCAATTTGATCCGCAGCGGTGGCAATATACTGGATGTCCGGGTCTTGATTCAAAAGGATCACACCGGTGAATCGTCAATTACCGGTATGGCCTGCCGCGTGGGCAGAAACGGGGCCATAACCAGCAATATCAGCTCAGGGGGCTATGCCCTTAAGGTCAGCCAAGTGCTGCGCTCCCGTTTCCACAGCGAAGAAAAGGCCAATGAAATTATGGAATCCATTCGCTATGTTGCCCTGGAAGCGGCGCGAACACTCGAAAAAACAATTGGTCCGGTCGGCGAAATGGGTGTGGATATAGGCGTGGATCGCGAAGGCCAGATATGGTTTATCGAGGCCAATCTAAAACCGGGCCGGCAGGTATTCAGTTTATTGCGCCAAAATCGGACGCGAATGATGACCATCATAAAACCACTTCTGTATGCCCGCTATATGGCCGGGTTTGAAGGGAGCCCGTCGGTTTCATAGCATTCTGGCAGCCGACGTAAATATATGCTTGATAGAGAGGACAGATATATGAACATTATTACCGGCCGGATCATAATTGGCCACAACTTGCGCAACCGATACCAGATACCCCATATGGATACGGTTACCGTCAGGGTAGGGTGCCGGTTGGTCTCCACCAAAATGGTCTTTTCAACAACGGGGAAAAGCGGCTATTTGCTGTCACCGGAGCTGGTCAAGGCTTTATACCTTAAAAAAGGGCATAAACTGCGCCTCCGTTATGATAGTGAAGAACAAATGATTCATTTGGGACCGACGGTAGGGATTCTGGCCACCGGCCTGCCCAACCGCTTAAACCCCGATCCGAAAAGCATTCAGGCCGAACTGATTTACCTGAGCCAATTAGGGAAGAGGCTCCCCGGGCAGGTTTATGTTTTTACTCCCAAAGGCATTAATTGGGAAAGAAAAACGGTGCAGGGATATAATTACCGGCATAGTCCATCCGAGAGAGGGCACTGGGCCTCTTCAACATATCCGCTGCCAGATGTGGTTTATGACCGCATTCCCAGTCGCAGGCTTGAATCCATGGCGGGAACGAGTGAAGCCAGAAAAAAACTGTTAGACTTGCCTTATCTGAAATACTTTAATCCTGCCTTTCTGAATAAATGGCAGGTGTACCAAGTTTTGTCGGAAAACCCGGATTTAATGCCATACCTGCCCGAAACCAGATTATTGAATCTTACTGAATTAGAGTCGATGTTGGAAAAATACAAAGTGCTTTTCCTTAAACCCTGCAATGGCAGCCTGGGAAAAGGCATTATTTATGTAAGAAAAAACCAAAACGGGCAGATAAATTATATAATTCATCCTTACAGGCGCTTGCGCGGCCCTGTTAAGAGCGCTCATCAACTATTGGAACGCACCGCTGCAGCCAGGAGGGGAAGACCTTATCTGGTTCAGCAAGGATTAGACCTGGCTAAATATCGCGGATCCACATTTGACATCCGCATTATCTATCAGAAGAATGGGTCGGGGGAATGGCAGATAGGCAAAAAATTTGCCAGGCTTGCGCCCCGCGGAAGCAATATCGCCAACCTCAGCAGCGGGGGAACTTATGAAAAATATAGCAGGATTATGCGTCATCTATTCCGCCGGGACACGCGCAAGAAAAAGCATATCACTGTCAAGGAATTATGCAAAGCGGTGGCAACGACGCTGGAAAGCCAGTGTGAAGGAGTGTACGGGGAAATGGGTCTGGATATCGGCATGGGCCGAAACGGGATACCCTACTTAATTGAAGTAAATTCCAAACCCCGCAAAACCACGGAGAGTTTTTCAAAACCGGACCCGATAGTAGCTACTTTTCGCCGCCCGCTGGAATTCGGCTTCTACCTGGCCGGCTTCCCTAAGAAATAGAGGTACTGGCTAAATAGCCCTAATGGGAAGAAGGGGACGGGGTTGACACGGGGCGGTTCTTTTGGTGACGGTTGGGGACGGTCCTTTTTGTCACTCAGGTGACAAAAAGGACCGTCCCCAACCGTCACCTTCCTTGCATCCCGATATTTTGTGTCCTTGCAGCAAGTTATTCAGGACAAGTCAAATATTTAGTATAATAAGGATGGCAGGTAACATAAAAGAGAAAGGTGGAAAAGATGAACCAAAACCGTACAGTTCAGTTTATCGTTATTTTACTTATCGTTGCCGCCGTAGGATTTGGCAGCTTCTTTCTGGCCGACAGTATCAAGGGCAAAGACGCTGACCAGCAGAATACCCAGAATCAGTTGCAATTACCACAGTCCAGCCCCCTCGGAGGGGGAGCGGTATTGATTGGCCCTACCGGCATTGCTGACATGGTGGACAAAGTCAGCCCGGCAGTGGTTAATGTTGAAACCAGCGCAAAGGTAAGCAATGGCAATCCGTTTATGGATCCGTTTTTCCGCGACTTTTTTGGAGACCGCATTTCCCCGCAACAAAGTGTTCAGACAGCTATTGGCACCGGGGTTATTATTAATGAAAACGGCTATGTTGTAACCAACCAGCATGTCATAGATAAGGCCGAAACCATAAGCGTAAATCTTGCCAATGGGGAGAAATATTCAGCGACAGTGGTGGGACAAGATTATGAATTGGACCTGGCGGTCTTAAAGATATCCGCTAATCAGAAATTTTCCTGGCTGGAATTGGGCGACTCGGACAGTATCAGAGTAGGCGACTGGGTAGTGGCTATCGGCAATCCTTATGGACTGGATCATACCGTTACAGCGGGGTTGGTCAGCGCCAAAGGCCGTCCCATGCAGATTGAGGACCGGGTTTATAAAAATCTTATTCAGACCGATGCCGCCATTAATCCGGGCAACAGCGGGGGACCGTTGTTAAACCTTAACGGGCAGGTGGTCGGCATTAATACCGCGGTTAATGCCCAGGCTCAAGGCATTGGTTTCGCCATCTCCATCAACACCGTCCGCGAGGTCTTAAATGACCTTATTGAGCAAGGCAAGGTAATAAGGCCCTATATAGGCATCTATCTGCAGTCGGTCACTGAAGACATCGCCAAATCTCTGGGGATAGAGGCCAAAGGGATAGTTGTAGCCGGGGTTGAAAGCGGATCACCGGCCGCCAAAGCGGGTTTGACTCAGTATGATGTCATCATCCAGATTGATCAAACCCCGGTAAACACTTATGATGAACTTCAGGAAATATTAAAAAAGCACAAAGTGGGGGATACCATTACACTAAATATAATCCGCAATCGGGCTGCTATGCAGGTATCTCTTGTTTTGACAGAAAAACCATAATCACAACAGGGAAAATCTATAACAGCAAAGAATAAAGAAAGGACAGAGCCGCTCTGACCTACTGTCTATTATGGCCTGAGCCTGGTTCTGCGATTGAAGGAGGAGAGTATTTGAATGTCTAAGGTAAGGCATATCGGCATACTTACCGGGGGAGGGGATTGTCCCGGATTGAATGCGGTAATTCGGGCTATAACCAAATCAGCCACCATTAAATACGGAATAGAAGTAGTCGGCTTTATGGATGGCTTTCGCGGCCTGGTGGAAAATAATTATATGTCTCTGGACCTTCGCCGGGTCTCCGGTATCAGTCATACCGGCGGCACTATTCTGGGAACCAGCAACCGTGATAACCCGTTTTCGTTTATTACTGTCACCCAGGAGGGACATCATCAAACCGATGAATCAGACCGGGCCATTGGCAATCTTCAGAACCTCGGCCTGGACGGCTTGATTGTAATCGGCGGGGACGGGACTCTGAATATCGCCAGCCAGTTCTATGCAAAAGGGATCCCCGTGGTGGGAGTCCCTAAAACCATTGATAATGATCTTTCTGCAACCGACGTTACCTTCGGATTCAATACTGCGGTAAATACAGCTTCGGAGGCCCTGGACCGGCTACATACCACTGCCGAGTCACATCACCGGGTGATGATTCTGGAAGTAATGGGCCGGTACAGCGGTTGGATAGCCTTGCATGCTGGTATTTCCGGCAGTGCCGACGTCATTCTCATTCCCGAGATCCCGTTTTCGATAGATGCGATTCTTAAGAAAATAGCGGAGCGGTATCGCCAGGGCAAGAAATTCAGCATTATCGTGGTAGCCGAAGGAGCTTACCCTGTGGGGGGAGAAATGGTGGTGCAAAACTACGTTCCTACCAGTCATGACCCCATTCGTTTAGGCGGAATTGGTGACAAGGTAGCTGAAGATCTGGGAAAGGTACTGCGTAATGTGGAAATACGGGTAACCGTTCTGGGCCATCTGCAAAGAGGCGGCTCGCCGATTCCTTTCGACCGCATCCTGGGAACCCGCTATGGGGTGGCAGCGGTAGAATCCTTTATACACGGTGAATATGGCTCCATGGTAAGCCTGCAAGGTACTGAGATAAAATCAGTTCCACTGGCCGATGCCATCAAAGAGATCCGCAAAGTTAATCCCAATGGAGATCTGGTTTCAGCAGCCCGGGGCATTGGGGTCAGCTTTGGCGATGCAACGTAACCGGAAGGGGTAATATGCAGTGAAGACGATAACCGTACTCGGAGCAGGCATTATGGGGGTGGGTATTGCCCAGGTCGCAGCTGCAGGGGGGTATCATGTGATCCTGCGCGACCTCCAGAAAAAGCTGGTGGATGATGGGATCAATGCTATCGAAAGGCATTTACAGGCCCGGGTTGATAGCGCCCAAATCAATCAGGAAGAAATGGAACAGATCTTGGCTCGTATTGAAGGCGCCACTGATTTGGAACATTCCGGCCAGACTGATCTGGTTATTGAGGCGGTAGTTGAAAACATGGCAGTCAAGAAGCAGATTTTCACGCAAATGGACAGCATTTGCCCTGCGCATACCATCCTGGCTTCCAATACCTCCACCCTTTCCATAACCGAGATAGCGGCTTCTACCCATCGAGCTGACAAAGTACTGGGGATGCATTTCTTTTACCCGGTGCCGACCCGGCCCCTGGTCGAACTGGTAAAGGGCCTGGAAACAGCAGATGAAACCATTGCCACGACTCGGGAGTTCTGCTCCCGCATCGGCAAAACCAGTGTGGTGCTAAAGAGAGAAAGCCCCGGCTATCTATATAACCGCATGGTTTTATCCCTGATCAACGAGGCCATTCACATTTACGGTGACAACCTGGCCTCCCGGGAAGATATTGACCAGACAGCTTGTGCGGGCCTGGGAATTCCACTTGGACCGCTGGCCTTAGCTGATGTAATCGGTCTGGACAACCTCTATAACGCCATGTTGCTGCATTGCGAAGAATTTAAAGACAATAAATATCGCCCTCACCCGTTGTTTACCACCATGATCAGGGCCGGTCACCTGGGCAAAAAAAGCGGCCGGGGGTTTTATGAGTATAAGTAACCATATATAGTATGATTGGCGTTGGAAGGAGACGGAGTAAATGGAATATCGCGCAAAACCGGGTAAAGGAGTCTGGCTCACAGTCTTCGTAGTAGTCGCAGCATTTGCGCTTGCCTTGTGGGGGATCGAATATTCGCTGGATCCGGAAGACCGGGTGTTAAAGATAATGCTGTTAGCGCCTACCTACCTATTTATGGCGATTTTTGCCTTTTTGG
>NZ_DIPG01000011.1:18588-25049 GCF_002426325.1 Syntrophomonas sp. UBA5494
GCGGATTGGCCCGGTTATCAGGTGGGGATATATATAGCCAAAGGCCTGGGCCCCATTCGCTTGTATGCCACCTATCCTGATGAAGGCTTTATTTACATCAAAAGCAATGTAGGGTTTTTTGGGATTACTCCGCCTGCCGAGATGTACGAAGAGATGCTGCAATATATCGCCCAACATGCCGGAAAAGAAATCGAAGTTATAGACATGGATGAAATACCCGAGGAATTAAAAGGGCAGTCGGAAAAAGACGACTATACTTTCAGGCTTTTAAAAAGCATCAACGTGTGGATGCTGTTGGCCTATGGCATTTACCTCCTGGTCTTTTTCCCGGGTTCCGGAGCGCCCAAATTGGTGATTTTACTGCTGGTATTGGCCATCGGGCTGTTCTTTTTCAATACCAGCAACGCCGCCCGCTTATACCAGTTTTCACCCGGCGGCGGGTATGCCATTCTGGCCCTGGGAATCATGGTCAACGGAATCTTTTTTATAGTATCTTTCGGTGAAATAACCTTGAAATGACGAGGCTCTCGAAAATACGGGGAGTGGTCTGACCGTAGTCTGCGGGCGTATCGCTCCCTGCTTTGCTTTCAAGCCGGTTTGATGCGGGCGAGTAGCTGATAGAGAACATAATAAATATTATGTAAACCAAATGGTTGTTACGATTAGGAGGGAGGAGTAAGTAATGTTGTTAACGCCTAGAGAAGAGATTGAATCAAGAATTCAAAAGTTCCAGCAAGAATTGGCGGGCAAAGAATTGGACGGAGCGGTCATCGTCTTGAACAGTGACATGTTCTACCTGGCCGGAACGGTGCAAAACGCCCAGCTTTTTGTACCGGCGCAGGGCGAACCAGTCTTGATGATCCGCAAGAGCCTGCGCCGGGGCCAGGAAGAATCCCCGCTGAAAAACGTGGTCCCCATGAAGAGCGTAAAGGATATGCCCGGTATACTGCAGTCCTTTGGATACGGTTCTATGGGCAGAATCGGATTGGAATTTGACGTCCTGCCGGTGAACAACCTGACTACATATCAACGCGCTTTCCCCAATACCGCCTTCCTTGATGTAAGCCCGCTGCTCAGGAAGATCCGCATGATAAAGTCGCCGTTTGAAATAGAACAGGTGCGGGCCGCCATGCGTATTCTGGACGCGGGTTTTGCTGAGATACCGAGAGTGCTCAGGGAAGGGATGCGGGAAGTCGAACTGGCCAGCTACCTCGAAGCGGCTATGCGGCGGGCGGGTCTGGCAGGAAATGCTAAGATGCGGGCTTTCAACCAGGATTACTACCTGGGTAATGTCTGCGTGGGCAGTTCCGGCGCCATGGCCAGCGGTATGGACGGTTCAGTTAGCGGCTGCGGACTCACCCCTGCCTGGCCACAGGGCGCGGGCAATAAAATTATAAAGCGCAACGAAGTCGTGTTTGTTGATTATGTAGGGGTCGCCAACGGTTATTGCGGCGATCAAACCCGGGTTTTCTGCATAGGGCAGCTGCCCCCTAAGATGGAGCAAGCCTTTAAGGAAGCCATGATGATCAATGAACAGATGCTGAGTATTTTAAAACCCGGCACTGCGGCGGAAGAACCCTATCTGCTGGCGGTGAAAATTGCTGAAGAACTGGGCTATAAGGAGCATTTCCTGGGCTACAGGGAGGACCGGGCGCGCTTTGTGGGTCATGGGGTGGGTTTGGAGACCGATGAGATGCCGGTATTCGCCCCCGGGCTGAAGAACCCCATAGTTCCGGGCATGGTTTTTGCCCTGGAACCCAAATTCGTATTTGAGGAAGGGGCTATCGGTACGGAGAGCACCTATGTCATGACCGAAGACGGGCCGGAGTGTTTGAGCATTACTCCGCAGGCCATAGGCTATATAGAATAATCCTGTACCGCCTTGTAAGTGTAAGACGGATACTAAATACAGTCTGAACCAAAGCTAACTAAATAGTTATTACATCTCAATAGCTGTGGAAATTCATCATTGTCTAAGAAGGGAACGATCTAATGCAACTCGGAATAATCGGACTGCCGCTGGCAGGCAAAACCACCATTTTTGAATTGATGACGGAAAGCAAGGTCAAAACCCAGGGGGTCGGCAAAACTAACACCGCCATGGCGCGTGTTCCGGACCACCGGGTCGACTGGCTGTCTGCTCTGTATAAACCTAAAAAGACCACCTATGCGCAATTGGAAATGGTGGATATACCCGGGCTGAGTCCGGGCAGCGAAAAGGCTGCTACGATGTTTTTGGACTCGGTGCGAAAAGCCGACGCATTGCTGCATGTGGTGCGGGTTTTTACTGATTCCAATGTCCCTTATCAAGGCGATGGGATTAACCCGGTAAGAGACATAGAAAACATTCATTATGAACTGCTCCTGGCCGACCTGGGTTTGGTGGAACGCAGGATTAAACGCATCGAAGAGAGCAAGAAGAAAAAAGGCCAGGAGAAAGAGCTGGCCCTGTTGCATAAGCTCCAGCAAGCTCTCGAGAATGAACAGGCTTTATCCACGGTGGAACTGGATCAGGAGGAAAACGACTTGTTGTTGTCATATCAGTTTTTAACCACCAAGCCCATGCTGGTCTGTCTTAATATCGGGGAAGATCATCTGGCTGAAGGCACTTATCCCGGTCAGGATAAGGTGAGGGCTTATCTGGAAAGCCATCAGCTCCCCTATGTCGAGGTCTCCGCCAGCATCGAGAGGGATATTGCCGAGCTTGATGGAGATGAGCGTCAGGAATTTATGCAAGAGCTGGGTTTACAGGAATCCGGCATGGTCAGGGTGGCAAGGACTGTATATCAAAGCCTTGATCTTTTATCGTTTTTTACCGTAGGGGAAGATGAAGTCAAGGCCTGGACCGTCACTGCAGGCAGCCCGGCGCGCAAGGCTGCGGGCAAGATCCATTCTGATATTGAACGCGGCTTTATTCGCGCCGAAGTGGTGGCATTTCAACATCTTTATGAGATGGGAACTATGGCTGCGGTTAAAGAAAAGGGCCTGTTCAGGTTGGAAGGCAAGGAGTATGTGGTGGCTGACGGCGACATCATCCATTTTCGTTTCAACGTATAAGTGAGCCTCGTCAGATTGACTTAGGGACTATCCTAAAACAACCGCTATTCATCAAAAAGATACTTAATCGACACTGTGGTACCGGCATATTACGTGCCGGTATTTTTATTTTTAGCATCTTGTTAACACAACAAGCACGGTATATTTGCATTACTCATATGATGGATTATAAAACAAACAAGGGGCAAAAGGATGCAAAAACATATTATTGCTGAATTAGAAGTAGCCAGATCCCAAAATGACAGAGCAATTCAGGAAGTATCAGCATACGCTGGCAGCCAGTCCTGCCCGGTCAGGTATCAGCGCACGATACTACGGGGCAAAGCAGACTTGGCTGCGCTTTCCAGGAAAATAGCGGTGCGTTTGAAAATGCCGGCCTGGTCATATAATATTTACCATTCTGACGAACATTCTCTCTATTTAGGGCCTGTGGTAGGGATTCTCAGCAGTGCGATAAGGCCCGGGGGCTATCCGGGACGTTCCGAGACGAGGATAAATAAAGAAATGATCAGATTCGCCCGCAGGCGAGGGGTATTCATCTATATGTTCGGGGCATCCGGGGTTGACAAACGAAAAGGCCTGATAGAAGGAGTAACCACTAATCTGAATAACGAATGGATGCAAGGCCTGTTTCCTCGCCCTGATATCGTCTACAATCGCATTCGCAAGCGCAGTCTGGAAAAAAGCCCGGCGATCATTGCTTTGTTGAATCAGTTTGAAGCAGACCCCGACATATTTATGTTTAATAGCCGCTTTTTAAACAAATGGGAAGTATACCAGGCGGCTAGCGGTGTGCCGGTTACATCCAGCCTGTTTCCGCTCACCATGTCATTCAATCACGGAAACCTGGAGGTAATGCTCAACAATTATGGCCAGGTTCTAATTAAGCCGAGTCATGGGTCGCTGGGGAAAGGCATCATTAAGATTAAGGCCCAATCCAACCGCTATTACCTGGCTAAATCAAGCGGCCCAACCCAATGGCATAAGTACAATTCAATTGATGAACTATACACTGCTATTAAGGATAAAATGCGTGTAAACGACAACTCTTTGCTGCAGCGCGTAGTGGAACTATGCAGATACAAAGGAAGAATATTCGACATCCGCATTCAGTTTCAAAAAGATGTCGCCAGTTCATGGGTTACGACTGGAGCAGCAATAAGAGTGGCAAGCAGAGGCCAATTTGTAACTCATATCCCCAATGGCGGCCGGGCCGAAGCTTACAACACGGTTATCCGTCATGTTTTTCCCAACCCTGCCGTCAGGGCTGGGATTAAGGACCAACTCGACTACATTTGCAGCAACGTTCCCGTACTACTGGAAGAGCGCTTGGGATTAAATCTAGCCATTGTATCCATGGACATCGCCATTGACCCCGATGGGAAATTATGGATATTGGAGGTGAATTCTAAGCCATCCCATTTCAACGAGCCGGATATTCGCCGCCATCACCTGCAGCTATTGACTGATTATTGTATCCACATGGCTGCAGAACAGAGAATGAAACTAACAGAAAGGTCTAGCTTATGAATATCCAATTCATGTATGCTGCCAATGAAACCGCAAAACAACTTATGGAACACCTGAATCAGCCAGAAGTCGATATCACCGCTGCCGAAACTACATTTTTGGGGCTGGAATACTTCGATATCACAATCGTAAACGGCTCTAAACGGATCAGGATGCTGAACCCTCCTCAGGCAATGACGCTAGCCATGGATAAAGAAAAGGCGTTTGCCGTTCTTCAGGCCAACAAGATCCAATGCCTGAACAGCGAAGAAGACAGCATCAACCGCACTTATCAAATCCTGGTCTGCGACCTGGCGATTCTCTCTATTCGTGTTGAAACCCTGGGTAAAGCGGCCAAGGTAAAGTATATCAAAGAAAATGAAAGCATGAAGGTGGCTCAATTGGCGCGCCGGGCTTCAATCCTGCTGGGTTTGGATATGTTGATGGTAGAAGTCGTCTTAACTGGTAAAAGAAAATGGAAGATCGCCGGATTTGATCTGTCCCCGCAATTGCGCGTTAAAGACGTTGAACGACTGGCCAAAAAACTGGAGAAAATAATCTCTCAGGATGAGCGCGAGGTCAAGTTGGGGGCTGACCCTGAATTCATGATGGTAAACAGCAGAAGCGGCAAAATGGTAGCGGCTTCGGAGTTTTTTCCCAAAGACGGCATGGTCGGCTGTGACGCCATACGCCTGCCCAATCGGCAGCAAAGGCCGATTGCGGAGATTCGCCCCCGGCCAGACCGTGATCCCCAGCATTTAATCGTTAATATAAGGGACGCTCTGCGCAATGCCAACCGGCTGGCACCTTACCCAAATGTCAAATGGGTGGCAGGCAGTCAGCCGTTTCCAGGCTATTCAATCGGAGGTCATATCCATTTCAGCAATATAACTCTCAACGCCGGGTTGCTTCGTGCCTTGGACAACTACCTGGGCATCTCGGTATTTCTTATAGAAGACCAGACTACTGCGGTAAAACGCCGCAGACGCTACGGGCGGCTCAGCGAATATCGCACCAAAAGCCACGGGGGATTTGAATACCGTACCCCGGGGAGCTGGCTGGTCAGCAAAGAAATTGCCACAGCGGTACTATGTCTGGCGAAAATAGTAGTGAGCCGATATGCTCAACTACAGGGCAATTACCTCAATAATGCGGAAGCGCAGCAGGCCTTTTATAAAGGCGATCAAGAGTACTTTCGCGCTTTATTCTCTAAAATTTGGGCGGATATTGAGGCCCTGGACCTGGCCTCACAATATGCCGCGGACATATCGATTATTCCCTGGATGATTGAAAATCGCGTCTCCTGGGACGAGAAAAAAGACCTGCGCAGGACCTGGAAAATAACAGCTCCAAAAAAAAAAGAAGAACAGTTTATCGCAGCAGACGACTTGGCAGCCTCCATCGCTGAGACCTATGGTGAGAGGAACGATTCAGGTCATGCGAACAATGACTCGGATTTAAGCCAAACCGGGAACAGGCCGCGCGGGAGGCAATCCAGTACGAATACGCCGCTAGCGGCCCGCAATCCGCGTACGTTTTACAATCCCCGCAGCACACACAGCAATATCTCTTTTTCGCCAGACCTGAACAGGTATCGTCCGCTGCATAGAGATATACAGATCAATAACCCTGACTTTGCCAGGGTTATTAGACCGCAACATATTCGCCGGGCTTTGACCAGCTTCGAGATGTTACCGCATATTCAGGCGTGACAGCATCGTATTAGCGGCTTTTAGCTGGTAATTCACGCGTGTGCTCAAGGAGGGGTTATCGCAGGTTTCGAAAATAAATGCATGTACCCCCAGGTACTGCCCGGCCGCCCTGGCCAGACTCCCTTTTACCGGATACCTGAACAGGCTGAATTTTTTATAAGAAGTGCTGATATTTCCGTTGAG
>NZ_DIPG01000011.1:25321-46471 GCF_002426325.1 Syntrophomonas sp. UBA5494
CGGTTTAAGTCGCCGTTGTAAGTACGGGTATGCCGGGCTACCGCCTTTTTGTTAGCCTGGGGCAGCACTATCAGTTTACCTTTTTTGATGTCCCAGTTCTTAACCTTGGCTGCTGCAGTATAACCGGCGGGTTCATTGCCATGAACACCGCCCACGATCATTACTACCGGACCGGGTTTTCCGCTGTCGCGGATGTACATAGGAGTAGCATATATAGTGCCAGAGGCGATGGTGACAGTTTTGACGGTATCTGCTTGTGCTACCGGCGCTGCTACAGCTAAGCCAGAGAATGCTAGTACTGTAATTAGAGTCATAATGCAACAACGTTTTAACAGTGCGCTTACTTTTTTCAAAATTACTCATTCCTTTCCTCGATAAATTTCTTTTTACAAAAAAGTAAGTTGTGACAAAATTCTACAAAATTTAGGAGAATCCTGCCCATTTATCGAGGTAAATAATGGAAGAGTATGGATTTAATCGGAAATGATGGGAATGATATCGAAATTGAGCCCGATGATTTCGGCTTCAGAGAGGTGTAGGTCGAGGGTGGAGCGCACGGCTTCACGAATGAGATTAAGATCGGTTTGAGATGCTGCGACGGCTGCAAAACCGAGCATGGAACGCTGCCATAAATCCTGATATTTAATTTCCAATGCTGAAATATTTATGCGCTTCTTCAGGCGGTCCAGGATGCTGCGGATCACCATGCGCTTATCTTTCAGATTAGCGGCATAAGGAAGAAACAATTCGCAATGGCCATAAATCACATACATCGGCAGGTTGTTCCTTTCATGGGAGAATTGAGGAGACACGACCTTATTGTAGCAGATTTGTCAGCAGGACCGCAAAATCTTGGTAGTGATAGAACCGGCGCCAAGGCCGGAACAACAATAATTGTCACGGTATATCCTTTTCTCATAATTACCCTCATTAAACGATCAGTGCCAATAATGTTTCCTATTCTGCGTCCCAGTTATAGGCGGCGTATTTTTTAAAATTGAACATGAGCAGTGTAATAAATACCAACCAGGGTATCAGGGACAGTAAAGAAAATATCATGCCTAACACACCGGCCGATGACGGTACAATCATAAAGAATCCTGAAGCTAACCCCCACAAACCAACCGATTTTTTGAACTTGGGGCTTTTTATTAATGCATAGGCAAACAGCAGCAGGCATATGGTACTTAAAACATAGTACACATCAAAGGTGGTGCCCGTATAACCTGCCATTAAGGCTTCACCGGCGGCCAAATAAATCATTTGTTGTTCAGGCAGCGCCTGAAAATACTGATTACTTAAGGTTAGCATTTCAAAAGCCGGATTGGACGGATAGTAACAGGCAATACCAATTAAACCAAGTATTAATGCCAAAAGGACAGTAACGGGCTTTTCATGATATAAAAGGACAAAGAGGGCTAAATAGATTATTACAATAATCATATTGTTAAACAGATAGAGAAAATCCAAGCTCAGCAGCCCTAAAAACGGATTTTGCTGATAGAGTTCAAAGAATCCTCTAACAGTGTCCGGCGGTGGTGCAATCACATAGATAACAATCTGTATTGGTATTAAAATGAGCATTGCTAAAGCCAAATACTGGGCAACGCGAAAAAGCGGTCGAAAGCTGATATTAAATTCTTGATTCATAAGATATAACCCCCTTAAATAGTTTCCTTATACTTTTTGAATAAGTAATTTATAAGTTTTACAAGTTCATCTTTGATGTCGTTTTGTTTTGTGGAACCATTGGATGAGAAACTCAGCATGATCATTCCTTGAAGCGCATAAATAATAGTTTTAGCGACAACTTCAATATCTTCGGCTTGAATGATACCCTCTTTAATCAATCTAAAAAAGGAAGTCTGCCATATACCGTGAAACTTTTGCTCCAGCTTTTGATAACTGTCATCCCCCTCCGGTTTAATAAAAGGATAAAAATAAAAGAAACGAAAGACATTCGGATGCTTGAAGAAGTAATCCGTATAACTGGATAAAACAATGAGGATTTCTTCAACAGGATCATCCTTTGTAAAAGAGATGGATGTAAGTTCGGTAATCATATCCTCAATCATATCGAGACGTAATGTCCACAAGAGAGTATTCATATCCTTAAAGTAATAATATAGATTGGTATATGAGTATCCTGTTGCTTCAGCCAAATATCTAACAGTAACGGCTTCGTGCCCTTTGTCATGGATGATAGCCTTCGCAGCCTCGATGATTTCTTTTTGAGTACGTTCTTTTTTCGTCAGTTTCATATAACCTCCAAACATTAACTTAGTTAAAATATTTTAACTAAGTTAAAATATGCGGCATTTGATTTAATATGTCAAGAACTTTAAAAATTTTTAATATTGTTTTCTACGGTTTGCTACATACAGAAATTCACTTAATGTGTCTTGGCAATGGGGGCATTATAGGAACCCGGAACATGAAAAGCAGTAACTCCGATCCGGGCCGTAGAAAAGGATTACGGCTATTATGGCTATTTCGTGCTGATGTCCAACGGGATCAAGGAGCCCGTTAAAAAGCCCTGGAAATATACCGCTGGCAATCTAATGGGGGTTGATTTTCCATCGTAGGTATAAAATGCCGGGACTTTAGGTTGATATGATAAAGGAAAGAGGGGAGTGGTCCCCACGCCGGTTTAATAACAAAGCCAGGGCTGGAAGCAAGCCATTTTCATCTTTTTTTCGTTTGCGGCTATCGGAGTTATTGGTTATATCCAACTGATTTTAATATAAGAGCTGCTCAGATAAAAAGCGGGGCAGCTTTTATACATTATTTATGCAGTTAACATGCAACTATAAAACAGCGGCCAGAAGCCTATATTGGCCGGGATTTGAGGGGTTTTCACCTAATTCCCTATCTTCCCATAATGAACATTATGTAAACTAGCCATGAGAGTGCGTGGTTCTGCTTTTTCACTTGCGGCTAGTTTACATGAATGTTGTGGGGGGTTAAGAATAACATTCCCCCGCTTCCTCTCTTTTGCCTTACAATTTTATCACATGGGTAAAGGGGCAAAATTTAGCCCTCATTTACCTGACTAACTTTTGCCCTGGCTAAATTTTGTCTGCGATTCCCTTCGGTCACCCCTTGACTCCATGTGAACTCAAGTTTGCATTAAAAGAGAGGGGCGATACGCATGAAGCTAAGTAAACTCGAATTGGAACTGATCAGAGAATTAAGACTATCACCAATAAGCGACATGGAAGCAACTATAAAAATATTTGAAACAGGTTTAGTAAAAGCAATGAATGACGTTGGAATAGACGCACTTGATGACTGGGACTGTCTTTGCGCTGGAAATATCCTCGGTATTATTGAAGAAATGCTCAATGATAAAAAAGGAATTATAACGCCTGAAATTGTAATTGTGCCATAAACATATCACTGAAAAATCAGGGGGCAAGGGATAACAGCCCCCTTTATCTTTAATCCTTATCCTGGAGCCGCCAGCGAAGGCAGATGCTATCCATACGCACCCCTAAAGTAAAGGGTAAAGGACTGCGCCCGCTCAGTTATGATACCTGACCTGTCAATACGGGGATGCAGGCCGCGCCCTTGACTTCAGGGTCCCGTGCATATGATGATTCGCTGGTTAACGCTGGCGTGGCTCGTGGTCCTTTACTCTTTAACTCTTCCCTTTTTCTCTTATATTTGCCCGTGAGAACGCTTGCTCTATAATTATCCCTTAATTACTTATAAATGCTTTCACTATCTCCCATTTAATGCCATTAGGATAATAATGTGGCACTTATTAAAACTTTGACCGACAATTAAACCTGGCTAACACCTCTGGAATTGGTTCAACTACATTTTTGCCGTAATAATGTGGCACTTATCAAGTAAGTGCAAGAAACATGCCAGCCCGTCTGTCACCCGGGGACCCCCTCCCGGCAAGGGTCCCTCCCCCGTGCAACAGACGGGCACTCACGTTCTTGAAACTTTTTATAAGCACAGATTATTGACAGCTACATACCTCAGCTAGTCAACATAACACCAGTTATACTAAGTTCGTGGGTAAACGACTTAACTCAACATTAACCGCCCCCTATACCGCATCAAATGAACGACAGGCTACTGTCACCTAGCCCACGACCTTCCCATCAACTGAACATTATGTAAACTAGCTAAAATTGCGGAGGAGGGGCTGCCAATACTCACGCCCATTTTCCCCCTTAGCGTGTACTCGTGTCAATTGATAAGCCTACACTGTTCTAATGTGTGAAGCCGGATGACAGGATTTAATTCTGGTATTATTCAAATTGTTTTTGATTCTAAAGACCCCCACATTAACTGAGGAGGTCTTTAGAATCAGTCTCAGGATCATCTTCTGATAAACCGGCTAACCATAAATGCTATTGCCAGATAATGGTGCTTCTTACCCGCGCAATAAGGTTGTTAAAAAAGGATTTTAAGCCCGAGGCATTCTAACAAGGCCAAAACACGCTGTGAGCCAAATAGGGGCCTTTGAATAGAAACCCAGGAATAAATCCTTGTAATAGGTTCTTCTGGACTACTCTACTATATGGCAAGTTGCCCCGAACCGGCAGACGGGCTAAAGGTCTCCTTTTTCAAAGATCGTTCTTAAGCATTACAGGAATACTCCTAATCTTGCCAATGCATGTTAAATGAGTATTAATCACGGCTCCAGCACACAATATAACTATTAATTACGCTGGAAAGAGGGCACAGCATGGTCACCAATGAGCAAATAACGCAAGCCTCTAAACATTTGTATGATCTCATCTTAACCCAGTGGGTTAATCAACAATTTCTTTCACCCACCTGGTTTTTCCTTGTCATTATATTACTCCTTTCATATGCCTTATTTATTTATCTAGTAGACAGAAAGCGAATAATCGAGATACTCCTTTTTGGATCGTTAGTTGCTGTCGCATTTGCTAATTATGATTCAATTGGTCAACAATTCGGTTTCTGGGCCTACTACATTAGCATAGTCCCCTTTTTTCCAAACCTTTTCCTTGGGGACATTACTTTTATCCCTATATATGCGATGTTCGTATACCAATACACGTCCTCTTGGAGGAGCTTTTTTCTGTGGACTACAGTGTGGGCAGGATTATTTACGTTTGTATTTTATAATATAGTAATGGAATATCTGCAGGTTTTTGTTTACATAAAGCCATTTTCCGTAGTGCTTGATTTCTTCTTATTTTTAATTTTTGGCCTTATTTGCCGTGCTATCGTGGTGGCTCTTTTAAAGACAGAAGCAAATAAGGGAAATACGTCTTCAGGAATTTCGGTATCTAGGCTCACAGACCAATCTTCTTCGGGATCTTGGATAGGAAAAATAAAAGGTGATTCCATATAACTCAACACATGCGCTCCCCTCCCCTCTTGACATGCGAACAGATATTCGATTTCGCCTTTATTTTGATCTGGAAAGTTGAGCGCGATTTCGCGATGCCACCATTCTTAATCTACCGGGTCGTACATATCTTTTGTGGCGTTGCATACCGGGCATATAAAATGCAGCGTTCTTCCCCCAGGTCCAGCCGGTGACCATCGCTCATTTCCTGTGCTTTAAACGGTTTCCGGTATCGGCAATGTTTAATGTGTTTTTGTTGACATAATTAATGCTATAGGCTAGTATGCTTTTTGTGTTTTATTCAGACTTTTTTAGTGGTCTCGAACCTCCTCTTGTGTCCCTATGGTTGCAGAAACAGCCTATTTAAATTTTTCAGGTACCGGTTTTCTCCTTGTCTTTCCGGCTAGGGACGGGGATAGGTGACTTTGGCCTCCCGGGAGGTGCCGTCCCATTCTACTTGACAGCCCAGATTTTCGCTGATGAAACGCAGAGGCAGCATGGTTCGTCCCGGGGGCATAATCAGGGGAGCCACATTGGCGTTATCCTGATCAATCATTTTCTCGGCTCCGTTGACCAGCGCAGTATTCCGGTCAATCCACATCTCAATACTGGTTCCGTCATGTTTTATGGTCACCTTGCGGCTAGCCGCGTCCCATCCCACCTCGGCTCCTAAAGGAGTTGCTACAAAACGAATAGGCAGCAGGGTGCGGTTTTCCCGAATAACTGGAGGCACATCCATTGGAATAGGCGTGTCGTTCAAATAATACTGGGGGTTGTCAATGTAAAAACGCAATACTACTTGCCCTTCATCGGCAGCGGGAGGCAGGTTGTTGCCAGAGGGCGGTACTTCTCCCGGTACAGTTGGAGGAGGTGTCACCCCACGGGTAGCGGCGCTGGCCAGGGGGGAATAGGCTGAGTCTCCGATGTTGTTGACGGCTTTAATTCGGTAGAAATAAGTGGTTGCAGATGTAAGGCCGGTATCTTCAAAGGAGACGATGTTGGCCGGTAGATTCTTAATGACTGTATATCCGCCTGTTTGGCTCAGAGAGCGTTCCAGGACAAAACTGGTCTCATTGGAGGAATTGTCTTTCCAGCTCAGGTTGATCTGTGAGTTGGACACGGCTTCGGCTGTAAGGCTGGAAGGTGCGGCCGGTTTTACCACTGGAGGCATTCCGGTGGTGGTAGCGCTTAAAATGTTGCTGTCGTCAGAGCCCAGGCTGTTATAGACGGAAACGTAATAGTAGTATTTAGTGCCGGGGGTTAAACCGAAATCAGCGTATCCAGTCACTCCTGTCTTAGTGCTGTGATGGATTTCGGTAAATTTGGATTGGCCCTCGGTGCGGCGATAAACATAATGTCCGTCCACATTGGTAGAGTTGTTTTTCCAGGTAATTTCAATGCGGGTACCATCCGAGCCCGGCAGAGCAGTCAACAGCGTAGGGGCCACCGGCAGGAGCGATACCAGCGAAACCATCGGGGTAGTTACACTGGCCTCATTACTGAAATTCGAGGCGCCGATATTATTATAAGCTGAAATTGTATAGTTGTATTTTGTTTGCGGAGTCAGGCCGGTATTCTTATAGGTCGTGGTATCGGGAGACAGGTAGAAAATAGTGGTAACACCTGATCCCTCCGTTTTACGCTGGAGTTGAAAACCTTCCTCATTGTCGGAATTATCTTTCCAGGTCAAGATTATGGTGCCGGAGTCGGCAGCCGTCGCCTGCAGGTTCGTAGGGACTGCAGGAGTCAAAATTATTGGTGTCGTTGCATGAAGAGTCTTAACGCTTATTTCATCGGAATAATCGCTGGCACCGTTGGCGTTATAAGCTTGTATCCGATAGACATAAGTGGTATTTGGCTTCAAGCCCGTATCCGTACAACTGGTAACATTCGCGGTTACCGTGATCGAGGTGGAGTAAACACTTGCTCCTTGTTCTTTGCGAACCAGGCGAAACCCCGACTCATTGCCGGAATTATCCTGCCAGCTCAGACGAACTTTCGTATCTGATAAAGCAACGGCGGTTAAATTGGTCGGCCCAAACAATATATCCGGAAGCTCCGAGAGTTCTGGAGGCTTCAGACCCGGAATCTGGGGGTCAAGAGCGGCGGCAGGCGCCGCGGGAAGAATCACCAGCAATAACATAACGCAGATGATCACCATTGATTGTTTACCAACTCGAATTCTATCAAAGAATCTGTTCATTACCAACCCTCCCTGATGATAGGATCATTAATATTGGCGGACATGCCTTCTAAACAGGTGCCCTATACGACAAGACGAAACCTCAGTTGAAATAAGGGTCTGCGATCATCATGATATCCGGGTTTGTTGATTTCGGCGTTCTATCAGAAACTAAATTCTGGATGTACAGGGTATTGATCCCCGGAATATCGATTTCAAAAGGAATCGAAGCGCCTTTTTCCAGAGAGATCTCTTTTAGAACCCTTCCTTCATAATTGTTTTCCCGGATTTTAATAATTACCTGATCGGTGCTTCCATCCTTATCTTCCATGCAGGCGATGCCGCCAAACTTCTGATATTTTCCATTAGGACGCACAAAACCGCTGTACTCATAGTAGCCCGCCGTTCCGGTATAGACGATTCCTGATTTATACTGTACTCCGTTGACAAGGAGCAGGTTCGCATCCGTCGTGAACTGGCAGGTATAGTTCTTTTCAAAATCGTTGCCGGTCAAAGGAATTTTGCCCCGCTCTCCGAGATATACCGTATTATTTTCATAAGCTACAGCCACGTTCAGAGCGCCGGCTAAAGATCGGACAGGGAGATATGTCCGGCCATTGTAGGTAATGGGGACAAGTCTGGAGCCGTCCACATCTGTCGGTATGAATTCCTTACCGTTTACTTCGATTTTCATACCGTAATTCAGGATCGCTCTAATTTCAGGATTGGATGCCGCATAAGCTCCCGCGGACATCCCCGCTATAAAAACAATACTTGCGATAAAGCAAATGAGTTTTTTATTCATTTACTGTCCTCCCTCCAAATAATTACTTCAGCATAAGATCGTTAATATCGGCGGCTTTCCCGTCTTCAAATACGATGGTAATCGCGCTCCCATTGCTGTTATGCCACGTATAGGTGACTTGCTCTTTTCCGTCCATGATCTGCCGCATCGTTTCCGTTCCCGACCCGAGAATTTTTTCCACCTCGGTAAGGCTGCTGCCTTCCTTCAACTTACGGAACGTTTTTAGTGTGACCTTTTCTTTATCCTTTAAAAATGGACCCAAGTTGGCCTGGGTTTTCGCTTCGGCCTTTCCATTTGAAAAGGTTACGCTGATATTGCTGCCGTCTTTATTCCGCCATAAATACTGTTTGATCACGTCGCCGTCTATGGAAGACTCGCCGGGCGAACCGATGATTGCGACGACGTCCTTATATGTGCTGCCCAAGCCGATCCCCAGATACATATCGAGGGTATAAGTGCGGTCATCAACGCTTTGCGATACGTGATTAACATTGCTGTTTTGAGAGGAAGTAAAATTATTGCAGCCGCAGAGGCAGAGCAGCACTAAAAGGACAAGCGAAATCAGGATTGTTTTCCTCATGTCTAACCTCCTTTCATAGTTTTTTCTGTTCAATCCGGTCAAATACAAAATCAATATGATTTGAAATCTTCTTTAATATGCCGGCAACATCTCCACCCTCCTGCCTTACAAGGGCAAAATCCAGGGAGATGCCAAGAAATCCATAGTTCAGTTCCTGGGCTGCGGTTTTCAGATCGACGTTATCCTCGAACCTTCCCTTCGATAGCATCTGCCGGAGCAGGGAATGGTAGTACCACACCGGCTCCTCTAACATATATTTCTGGACAAATTCCCTTGCTTTGGGATTGACATATTGTTCCATGAAGATAATTCTCGCCGTTTTATCGATCCTCGGATCGTCCTGCTTTCCATAACTGAGAAATATTAATTTGAATACGTCCCGGGGTTCCATATAATTGATTTCATTCTCCAGACTGTTAATATCCACTCGCTTGCCTAGAATGCCGTTATGATGATACTCCAGAATATGGTTGAGAATATCCTCTTTATTGATAAAATGCGTATAGATAGAGCTTTCTTTTATCCCGGCAGCCTTTGCTATATCCCGCACTGAAACCCCGTTATACCCGCGCTCAGAAATTAAGTCAATGGCCGCATCAAATATTTTTTCTTTCGTACCAAAAAACTTCATCTACCTCAACCTAACATACGTTATAAATAATAAAAAAAATCCTAACAATTGTTAGGAAAATTATACATATGATGGAATCATATTTCAAGTAAAAATTCCCCAGCCAGGACAAGATGCAAGTATTATACACCTATATTTGAACCGCATTAGCAGAGTTATTGACAAAAAAGGGGCTCTAATTCGGACTGTAAGAGCCTTAAAATGAATACCAGGGTTTTGCCTTCGGATCATAAAATCTCGTTGTAGGGACTGATAGTTCCCTGTGTCATGATAATCAAAATTTCTCTTACTGATTTTCATGCTATTAATAATTTCTCTCTTTTCCGGTCATGTGTTGTATGTCTATTTTCACAATTCTGGTGGTGGCTTGGGAACTTTCAATATATTTTTGACCTTCGTCAGTGAAATCCGGAGAGTATTTTTCAACTAATGCAAAGAGTATGCTGGCCTTGGCATCGTCTGTAATTTCGCTGGCAATTCCAAAGGCTATCACCGATTTGTATTTGGTGCTGAATTTATGCGGCAGCACTTCCGACTCTGACACCACACAAAATGATACTCTGGGGTTTCTCTGGATATTCTCCAGCTTATATCCGTCCTCCGCACAGTGAAAATATATGCTCTTATCGAAATAGACATAGTTGACCGGAACCCCATAGGGGTACTCACCATCGCCCATGGTTGACAGTACCCCGTATTGACCGTTAATCAGTATTTCTTCCATTATTTTTGCATCGATTATTTCCCGGTCTTTTCTGCGCATTTCTTTAAACATATCATTAACTCTCCTTTTTCTGTTAGAGCTTCGCTTTGGCCTCCAATTTCGGCGCTATCGTCCGGGTGCGTGGATTGAATAGCCATCCTTTAGGACCCAGCAGGTTGCTAGTTCTTCAATAGAATCGTCCGGTTTTAAACAATCCACGATCCCCTTCCCAGTCTGATTTCCCCCATCCAAGTTATTCAATAAGTTTTCTATGGGCACATGGTAATCACCTCTGTCGTTTTTTGAAGCTAACTTAAACCCATGCAGCAATAAATGGAAAGAGAAACAGGATATTGCAGATGCAAATAGAAAGGGAGTTGTTTGGGGATTAAGCGAATAATTGGGGGCCTGGCGGTGTCGGTGTAAGTGTAGTAAAGTGGCGACCAGGTCCCCTACCCTGCTACGATAACCTGAACATCACGTTTAACAACAAGCCATACTTCGGCCAATGGCATCGGCAGCCAGTATGGCATCATACACCATTTGCGCATTTACCGGAAACGGCATGTTGTGTATGGTTTCGCCTTCGACGGTTGAGGCGACAGCAACCTTCATGAGTTTTTCCCGGCCCGCTCCGGCCAGGCTCAGCTCCTCCAGTGTGATGGGCAGGCCTACCAACTGGCAGAACCCCATGATTTCCATAATCTCATCGGTATCACGATCCTCCATGACCAGCTGCACCAAGGTTGAAAATGCCACTTTTTCGCCATGGAAGTATTGATGGGTTTCCTCCAGCGCAGTAAAACCGTTGTGAATCGCATGGGCAGCTCCCAGGCCCCCGCTTTCAAATCCTATTCCGCTCAGGTAGGTATTGGCTTCTATGATTTTCTCGACTGCTGGAGTAATGACTTTTTTCTCCACGGCCAGGCGGGCATAATAACCGTATTCCAACAGGGTTTGCAGACAAAGATCGGCCAGGGCCAGGGCGCTTATTGAAGGAGCTCCTCCCGCCATGGCGGGCAGACTGCGTTTACTGCTGGCTTCGGCCTCGAATTTGGTGGCCAGGGCATCTCCCATTCCAGATACCAGAAAACGCACTGGTGCTTGGGCAATTATTTGGCTGTCCACTAAAACCAGGTCGGGGTTCCTGGGGAGAATCAGGTATTCTTCAAATTCGCCTCTTTCCGTATATATTACTGACAGGGCGCTGCAGGGCGCATCGGTTGAAGCAATGCTGGGCAAGATGACCACCGGCCGGCTGCAATAATAGGCCGCTGCTTTTGCGGTATCGAGGGTTTTTCCTCCCCCGAAACCTACGATTATATTTGCGCCGGCTTTAGACGCAACTTCTTTCAATCGCTCTATTTCCGGTTTACTGCATTCACCGCCAAATTTTTCTATAGTGCAACTAACCCTTTCATTGCCGGACTTGAAATACTTTCCGGCTTCATCCAATAAGAAAGCGTCAGCGACGATCAAGGCGTTGTCACCGAGATTTTTCATGTATTTACCGGCTTCATTTAATGCACCGGGGCCCTGAACGTATTTGCCGGGCGAACTTAGAACTTTTATCATATGTGCTGTACCTCCTAATTCCATATAGACTTATTGTGAACCGATTGCATTTATCTATACAGCAAACCAGCTATTCAGGAGCATTCCTGTGATGCTTAAAAACGGTCTTTAAAAAAGGACGCCAGCCTCACAATGAAATTGTGCTAAATCCCGAAAAGACAGCACAAATCAAAGATGAGGAGGCGTCTCTATTATGAAAAACACATCACTCAAGCCCAGGGCCTGTGACCGGAATAGTCAGGATGCCGAATCAATTGGAGGCTCTCAAGTTTACAATAATTTATATTATGTAAACCATGTATAACTAATGAAAATACTTAACAAAACCTTTCCCTGTTTAGCACGACAAAGAGTCAATTGGAGTTCTCCTTTAGTATAATAATCCGCTTTCCATCAAGATCTTACCACCTGATTGAAACAACTTTTGATTATTCCCAGGTGTCCCAGACATCCGGCTGATAACCTACGGTAGCCTGTCGGCCATTGCGTACGATGGGGGTTTTATATAGTTCGGGGTGATTGAGGAGGACTTCTGCCCGCATGGTGCTGCTGCCGATACGATCCATGTTTAAGCGGCTGTAGGCCTTTGACTTGGAGTCGATCAAATTATTAAGTCCGACCGTTTTTTCCACACTGGCTAATTCACCCTTGCTCAGACCTTTTTGGCTCAGCTCCACGTATTGATATTTTATTTTACGCTCTTTGAAGTAACGCTCCGCCTTTTGAGTGTCAAAGCACTTTTTCACTCCAAATATTTGTATGTTCATAGTTATTGATCCCTCTATACGATATTTGTTTCGGGTTATGTCCCGGTGTAAGTTTTAACGAAGCGGATTGTCAATATCAATAAGTGCAATAGGCGAACCCAATAGTGCCCAGACCGGTATGCAGGCCTATAACCGGTCCGATGGAGCATAAGCCGACCGGTAATTGGTATTTGTTCGCCAGGGCATCCCTGAGCTGGCTTCCTTGATTCGCAGCATTGATATGGTGGACTATCAGTGCCTTCAATCCCTTCTTGAGGTGGTCTGCTTCTATCATTTCCAGGATGCGTCTAATGGCTGCCGCATTGCCGCGGGTCTTTTCCAGCAAATGGGTCATGCCTTTTGCCATGTCAACGGTGAGTATGGGACGGATTTTGAGGATGGTTCCCAAAAGGGCCGAGGCCGTACCAATACGCCCTCCTTTTTTTAAGTACTCCAGGGTTTCGGGGACAAAATAAAAATGGATGTTCCTCCTGGTCTCGGCGGCGGCTTCCAGGGCGTCTTCCATGCTGCCTCCGGCTTGAACCACCTCCGCTGCCGAAATAACCTGCAGACCAAGGGCCATACAGTTGGTATAGGAGTCCACTATCTCCACCCGTGCTCCCGGATATTCCTGCAAAAGCTGCTCCCGGGCCGCCAAGGCTGTGGGGCAGGTGCCGCTCATGGCAGAGGAAATGAATATACCCAGGATAGCGTCACCCTGGGAAAGGCAATCCCGGAATGCATTGAGAAATTCTCCCTGGGAAGGCTGTGAGGAGGTTGGGATAATTCCCGTTTGTTCCACCTTTCTATAGAAGTAGCTCTGTTCCACCTCATTCTCTTTAAAGGATTCATCGGGAAAATGAACACTTAGTTGAAGAACCTGTATGTTCAGGCGGCGCCGTATTTCCTCATCAATGTATGACGTGCTGTCAGTAAACACCCTGATCCCCATTTTTATATTCCTCCACTCCGATAATTTCGTTTAAACAATCACCTAATAGCCGGCAGCAGTTCAGCCCGCTTTCAAACCTGGATCAGATGACGATAATTGATTACTATGATAGTTTATTGTGAAAACCTGATTAAAAAGGTGGTTCCGCACGGACTCGTGGAAATCTCTATTCTGGCATTGTGCCGGGCAGCTATCCGGTAGCATACCGCCAATCCCAGACCGCTCCCCTGCTCTTTGGTAGTCAGGAAAGGCGTGCCGATCTTTTCCAGCATTTCTTGATCTATTCCCCCGCCTTGATCTTGAACCGCCAGTATAACATTATCGTTATCCATGAAGGTCTTGATCACCACTACTCCGCCCGCGGACATCGATTCCAGGCCGTTATTTACCAGATTCAATATAAGCTGGCGGATTTCTTTCTTGTCGAGCAAGAGGTCGGGTATCTTCTCCAGTTCCAGGGCTACGGATTGGTCCCGGATCATCGCCTTGGCATGTAAAAGCGGCAAAAGCTTGCTGATAACCGCATTGAGATTGTCTTTTTCCAATTCCACTATTTTATTTTTAGCCAGAGACAGAAACTCTGTAATTATCGAGTTGGCCCGGTCCAGCTCCTCTATCATTAAATCGAAATGATCATAGTCCCGGCTGTAGTCCTCGTTTTCCCGCAATAACTGCAGAAATCCCCTTACGGTTGTCATGGGATTGCGAATTTCATGGCCGATGCTGGCCGCCATTTCACCCACCACGTTGAGCCGGTCCAGGCGGTTCATTTCAATTTCCATCTGCCTCAAATCGGTGATATCGATGATTACCGTCAACAAACAGGGCTCACCGAGAATCTCGATCAATTCCATGAAATATCTTCCCAGTCTCTCTTCGCCGTTTTTCTTGCAAAAGCAGAATTCCAGATCACGCAGGGAGCGTTCCATAATAATCTGTTGTTTAAGAATACTGCGATCCGCGGGATCCTTCCAGAAACCGATTTCGATGGATGTACGGCCAATAACCTCTTCCTGAGTTCGCCCGGTAATGGCGCAAAAAGCGTTATTAACTTTTAAGTAGCGCCCTTCTTCCACTGTGGAGATAGTCATTATAAATGGACAAACATTGAATGCCAGGGAAAGCATCTCTTCCGAAAAGCGTATCTGTTCCACCATTCTCTGGCTTTCGGTAATATCCCGGGAAACACTGATCAAATGAGCTTTACCGTCGATATCGACGACCTCGCCGGAAAGGGACAGCTTTCTGATCTCACCGCTTTTAGTTCCTAGATTGTATTCAAAGCCCTGTACCCTTTCAAATTTAGTCAGTTGTCGGATCAGAGCCTCACGCTGGCTGGTTTCAGCCCAGATGTTCAATTCCTGAACGGTGCGCCCAATAGTTTCATGGCGTTCATAACCGGTCAACTTGATGAAAGCATCGTTTACCGCTACATAGCGTCCTTCTTTTAAGGTGGTAATTGACATTAAATCAGGGTTGCAGTAAAAAGCCTTGGCAAACCTTTCTTCTGATTGGTGCAAGTCCTTTTCTGCCGGCTGTTCTATGGGGGTCTTTTGATCACCCTTAATCGTATTGGCCGCCAATAACTGCTGATTCTGGGCTTCCAGTTGGGCGACACGTTGTCGCAACCGGAGCAGTTCGCTTTTAATTTCTTCTACCTCCAAGTGTGATTCTGACATCAGCGCTTCCTTCCGTGTTATTCTGCTAACGATTTGATTGCTGTCAATTTACGAGCTGAGCCAACAGGCCGAGCCGCGCACTGAAGACTATTTGCTATTTTTAATTTCCGCACCAAAAGGGATTAATCCTAGTTGAGCAAACTTGAAATGCTGGATTCCAAAAGGTATGCCGATAATGGTTATGCACAGAATGAGTCCTGCTAAAGACCAAGCCGCAGCTGCTATGAGGCCGCCCAACAATAGCCAGATAATATTGCCGATCAGATTCATGATATTTCCAATCCTCTTATCTATAGGTAGATTTTTCCCCATTATTTCATTCTTCATTAATCAACAAATTCCTGTAGCGATCAGTAAGATGTACACAACGAACAGATTCTTTTCTGCTGTTCATACAATTACTGTCACAGCACCTAAACAGTGCCAAAGAATATGCGTTTCGAATATGATGTAACATAAACCCCCAGTACCTTTATAAAGGAGGAGCAATCTTGTTTAAAGTGAAACGAGTTAATAAAAACCGGCACTGTGGTGTCGTCAATGTCATGAGCAATTCAGGCACATGCGCAGCAGGAGAGAGGAGCAATCGGCACGATGGCGCCTGTAATGCTGTTTTGGGCGCATTTGCAAGAGAAGAGAAAAAACATCGGCATGCTAGTATGGCCTATGCCATGACCAATTCAGCCTCATGCAATGAAGTGATTGCATTCCGCCGCGGTAAAAACGGCAAACTCAGCCGCATCGACGCCTTTAGGACGGGGGGCAGAGGAACCGGCACGGCTGAGGTTTCCAATGCCACCCCGCGGGACGGTGTCGATCCCCTGGCATCACAGGGATCCCTGGTTTTATCCCGCAATGGATGCCTGCTTTTTGCTGTAAACGCCGGCAGCAACAGCGTGAGTAGTTTCCGGGTTAAGCGCGACGGCAGATTGGTGCTGGTGGACGTAGACCCTTCCGGCGGAACACAGCCTAACAGCCTGGCCGTTTTCGGCGATTTGCTCTATGTTGCCAATGTAGGCGATGCCGCTAATAACTACAATTCCAATGTTTCTGGCTTTCGAGTGCGCTCAGATGGAAGTCTGGCTCCGATTCCGGGCTCAACGCGCAAGCTCAGTACCTTCAGTGCCCAACCAGCCTGTGTGGTATTCAGCCCTGACGGCAGATTCCTGGTCGTAACTGAATTGACCACCAACCGCATCAGCGTCTTCCGGGTTAATTTTGATGGCACCTTGTCTGGCCCGACGGTTAACTTTTCGAGCGGGGAGGGGCCGTTTGGCGCTGTTTTCCTTCGCAATGGGGTTTTACTGGTTGCTGAGGCTGGCGCCAACGCGCTGTCGTCTTATAGAATTGTTTCCAACGGGGCTCTCTGCGTAATCAGCGCCTCGGTTCCCAATGGTCAGATGGCCACCTGCTGGGTCGCAGTCAGCAAGAAAGAGCATTATGCTTATGTATCCAACTCCGCCAGCGGCAATATAACTATCTATCGAATCAAAAAAGACGGAAGGCTGCGAGCCGGCAAAAATGTTTCTACCACCAGGTTTGGTTCAGCCGTGGCCCCGATTGACATCGGGGTAAGCAAAGGCAATCTCTACGCTCTCAATGGCAACCGGGGTTCTATCACGGTGTTTAATATCCGGCGTAATGGCCGCTTAAAGCGCATACAGGTCAAGATAAAAACCGGCCTGCCTCGTTTAGGATCCCAGGGTTTAGCGGTAAGCTGATTGGCGCCGCCATCCGGCTTGGGCAAGTAAAAAGCAAAAGCCCTCCAGTCTCTGCTTTAAGAGATTTGGAGGGCTGACTCATTTCCGGGCGGTTCATGGCTTAACCCAAGAATTTCGGCGGCAGCTCTTTATAACCCAATGATTTAACGGCCTGGTCAATGGTCTGCAAACCCGGGGTCACCATTTGCTTGGAGACGCCGTGAGCCAGGCATTTGCCTTTATCATCGAGAACCGCTGCCTCAGCAATACAAATAGTCCTCCCGGCCCTGATACGTTTGCCTTCAACCACTAAACGGCCGTCTTTTACCGGGGCCAGGTTGGTAACATTTACGTCAAGAGAGATCAATCCGGCATTTTCCTCAACATCACAATAGACCGCCCAATAAGCCGCGGTATCGATCAAGGAAGAATAAACCCCGCCATGGATGCCCCCGAACGGGTTCAGATGCCGGTTGCTAAGCTTCACCTCAACCTTTGAATAGCCAACTCCCAGCTCTGCCACCGACATAGCCAGCAGCATGAAATAAGGACTCTGGTTGATGAGTTCCATAACCGCGTTTAGATGTTCCTGATTTAAACTTTTCATAAAACCACCACTTTCTATGAAAAATGGAACGAACGCACGTTCACATAGAACGCTATAAAAACGGAAACTCACTTGTAGTACTGCGTGTCGATTCGCTGTCGTAAGATTTGCCGGTTGATACAGAGGCTTTAATGTTCTTTCACCAAGCCTTTAGCCAGGGTCTCGTGGAATGAGATGACCATATCTATCATTTCTTCTTTTGTTATGGCTTTCAATATTATCCACTTGTACAACAGATATTTTTCCACCGCTAATATGGCATGGGCAACCGGTTTAACCGGTATGCTGCTGAATGATCCTCTGGCTATGCCATATTCGATATTCCGGGTGTAAAAAGCAATCAGCTTATCCTCAAATTGCTGCAAACACTGGTCAATAGCCTCACTCACCCCGGCAGCCCGGCTGTATATTTCGGAAAGTTCTTCGTTGCGGGTAAAAACCTCCATAGTTATCCGTTTGGTTTCTATAAATCTTTTGTAAAGATCCTTTTCGGTTGAGTAGTAGCTGTTGATGCTGGAAATGATATCCTCGGCGAACTCCTCCAACAGTGTTTTCAGAATATCTTCTTTGTCAGAAAAGTAATTGTAGAAAGTACCGGTACCATAGCCCGATTTCATAATTATTTCACGCACCGGGGTATCGGCGTAGCCTTTTTCAACAAAAAGGGTCAGGGCGCATTGCAACAGTCTTTGCCGCCGTTCCTGGCTTTGTTTTTCTTTCGGTATGGGCATAGATGATTATCTCCCTGAGCGTACGTTCGTTCACTTTCATTTTATTGCCGGTTTCAGTTGTTGTCAATATCAGCCCGCCATTTATTTAAACGATAAGCCTTATGCTTGATGATAATATTGGGGCTGTTCTACAGCAATAATTCTTGTTCACTGCAATACCCTGTTTTTATGGCATTGCGGCGCAAGACCAGATAAAGTTCGGCATTGGCCGCGTTAATGTAGGGAAGCACGAAAAGGACGCCCACAAAAAAGGCCAAAACCCCTAATATGAGCCATCCCAGAAAGGATAGATCGAGAACAAATATGTGCAGTTTGTGGCCCTGTGTCATCTGCGTGCTGAGCTGCACAGCCCGGCGATACCCGATATTGGGATTGTCGGCCAGAATATACGGAACCATTCTGTAGGCATAAGCCATGATTATCCCGGGGATGATGAACAGCAGGAACCACAAGAAGTTCAGCCAGGCTCTCCACAGCATGGTAACAACCACGCCCCGGTAATGGTTTTTATTAAAAACGCAGCCCAGATAATTCATATCAAAATGGTTTTGTTCAGCCTCAACAAAATATTTGCGCCCCCCGACCTCCAGGGGAAAACCCACAAAAATCCGGTAGCACGCAATTATTAAGATGATGAAAATGAACAATATGGCAATTCCCAAAATAATTGCCAGCATGAATTCGCTGCCCTGGCCAAACCATGAATCCAAACCTGAACCATTATTTGAATCATTTACGTTCCAGTTGACATTGCCCCCTCCGCTGCCGCCGGCAAGGGCAATGACCAGGCTGACCACAAAGGCTTTCCAGTAATGCTCGCTCAATAAACTCCACGCCCTGGTCTTAAGTTCCCTGATAGTCCACATTTCAAACCCTCCTTAAGTCATACCGGCAGTCAAAACTTGTCTGTTGACAGGCCTGCAGAGAGTGCCGCTTCCAGGCGACCCCTTCAGGTTAACTTACATAATTTTATGTTTGCTTCAACCTGATTCGTCATACATTGAACTATTTCCTCTATATGACAAATTGGAGATTATTTTGTGTCGAAACGCCAGGCCTGAATGAGGCGTTGAGCTAAATAGATTGATGCCAGCTTCGGTCGAATAAAAAACAGCTACATTTCGAAAAATATTTATGCCATAAAGTCATAATCTAAAACAGCAAAGGAGCGTAGAGTAGATGAAACACAATCCGGATGACCGTCGCGACAATGTAGATAAAATTCAATTCAATATCAACCACACTATAGAAAATATGGAAAAGGCCGAAGAAACCATGGAGTTGACCGAAGACCCCCGTCAGAAGAAGGCTATAAAAGAAAAGAATGTCCGCCGCAAAGACGCCCTGGACGGGTTCAGGAATGAAATCAAGGATGAAGCCGAAGCCAAAGAACACAGGTATAAATAACGACACAATGTGGAAAGCGCTGCCTTAAACCGCAGCGCTTTTTTATGTAGGTGGAGGATTTGTTAAAAGGGGCATCACATCTGCTTTATCGGTATATAGTAGAATAAAAAACAAACAGGGTTAGCGATGAAATACGAGATCAATCTGATTGACTGCGATATAGCCCCGTTACAGGGCCGTCAGGCCTTTAAGCGCTGGCGGCTTGAACCGGATCAGGACGAGATGATCTGGGAGAGCGCTCCCTTCTCCCTTTGGGGGGAGGCTGATGCATTTGCCGGTCAGCACGTTATCAGGGTTCAAGGCAGTATTCGTCCCCAGGCTGAATCAGCGGCCATACCTGGCTGGATAGAACTTGAAACAATGGCCGGAGACCAAGAACCTGCCATAGAGGATCTATTCCTGGGGGGAACGCGTCCCTTACCCTGTTTAAACCTGACCTGTATCTGCCGGCACCCCTTAAGTCCGGATTACCTGGTGGCGGCCGCTGCCGACGGACGGCTGCTCTTGTTGGATGCCCACCTTTCAGCGAATTTAAAAATACTGACCCAGCAACCTCTGCCTGCGGCCTTATCTGCACTGGTTTGCTGCGGAAAGATGTTGTTGGGCCTTGAAAAAACAGCTTCATCAGAAAGCAAACTGTATCCTATCCGGATCAACAATACTTCTGCCCCCTACCCTGCTTTTCGTCTGTGTGCAACAATCCGTCTGCCCATAGCTTTGACAGCGCTGGCGGAAAACGACAGCACTTCAGCCTGGGGGGCTACAGATAAAGGCGAATTATTCCTGCTAAAATTGAATCCTGTAGCTTCACGTTTTTTCTCGATAGATGCACATAAATCCGGATGTCTTAAAGGCAGGACGCGCCAGGGCAGCCTGACAACGGTTGTAACAGAGGTCTGTCAAACCGATAAAACAGCGCGGTTCTTCCGCCGAGCCGGGCGCTGTTCCGGTTTGGCTTATGATGGCCGGCATTTCTGGTCATTCTGGCATACTGACCAAAAACCCTCCATTTTGCGTTTGCATGACAAAGACGGTACATTGCTGCGTTTATATAGCTGCCATGCTCAGGTTGCGGTTTCAAGCTTAAATTATTGTCATCATCATTTGCTGGTTTTGGACCGGGAACATCAGCAGCTGCACCTGTACTATCCCGGGGATACCATGGAAGCGGTTGCCGGGCTGGCTCCGCTCAATGACCGCCATCCCGGCTATCTTGCGGCAGGCGCTTCGGAAGTAGCCGGGATGCATGAGCTGTGCCTTTTGTATGTCGGTGCTGAAGGACAAAACGCAATACACCGTTACGACCGAGACAAATTGCTGCCGCTCCTGGCCTATCTCAGCCCGGAGGGCGTGATAAAGGATTACTTTATGGACGGATTTCTGCTCCTGGCCCAATACTCCCCACTACTGAACGGCCGCAGTTTCGGCACGGATCTGACCGGACCGCCTTCGCGGAAAGAGGATTGGCTGGCCTTATTTGATGAGTATTTTCACCCTCGGGCCAACCTGTG
>NZ_DIPG01000011.1:46677-50002 GCF_002426325.1 Syntrophomonas sp. UBA5494
TTGTGCATTCCAACTGCCGACCCCCGCTGCACCGACTGGGATGCCGGCTACTCCCTGGCTGAGGAAAGCCACCGCATTGAGGCCACCCGCTGGGCCATGCAAGAACTGGTGGAACGCTGGAGGCGGGCCGGGTTTCACCATCTCAAGCTGGCGGGCTTCTATTATATGACTGAGCAGGGTAGCTATAACGACGGGGTATTGCATGCTTTTCCCAGGCTGTGCAAGGCACACGGTTTGCGTTCCTTTGCCATCCCCGGCATCACTTCCAGCTGGATTACCGAGTTCAGCCGGGCCGGCTTTGACGGGGTCGCCCTGCAACCCTCCCATGCTTTCTGGCAGCCGGCTCTGCGCCCCCGGCGCTACCTGTTGAAATGCGCCGGCCATATCGCCCGCCATTATGGCATGGGCATGGAGGTGGAACTGCCTTATGATGTTGTGGAGCCGGCCGGACGCCAGAGGCTGCGTGATTATCTGGAGATGGCGGTTATTCAGGGCTGGGCAGGAGCATTTACCGCCTATTTTCAAAGCTACAATCTGATCAAAAGCCTGGCGGAAAGCACCGTTCCGGAATGCCGCCGGCTATATGACGATCTGTTTCATTTCAGCCGCCTCTCCCGGCGGCAGACTGTGCCGGTATGTTTTTCAAACCGTGTGCTTAAGGTTGACTGCCGGGCCTCCTGGAATGGCAATGAGGCGGCAAAATTCCGCCTTAATATTGAAGGCCACCAGGGGGTGTTTCATCTGCGCAGATTGGAATCTTCAGATTAATCATTTCATGACCTGCCCCCGGCAAATGACATCAATGATATGACTCGCAGGTTTAATTGATCTGATGTAAATTTTGAGTTTGATTACAGATCATGAGTCATCATACTTACTCAGGCAATAAGGCAAACTAACTCCAGAATACAAACTGGAGTGATGGCTTTGGAAAACAATCATAATTTTTATCTGCCCAAAACCAATCTTATCGGTGTGGGTGCCATTAAGGACCTCCCCAACGAACTGCTGCCCATGAAGCTGGGCAAGGCTTTGATCGTGACCGATAAAAACCTGATCAGTCTGGGTTATGTGGAACAGGTGGAAAAAATCCTTGACAACCTTTTTATATCCCATGATGTTTTTGACGGGATACTTCATCCTAATCCGACCGTCTCTTTCGTTGAGGACGGTCTGTCCTATTGTGATCAGGGAGTATTGGATATAAGCAGGGACTACAGCATGATAATATCCGTAGGTGGCGGCACCAACCATGACTGCGCCAAAGCCATTGCCACGGTGGCAACCAATGGAGGCTCGATCATCGATTATGAAGGGTGGAATAAGATTACCAAACCCCCGGTCCCGTTGATTGCCATAAACACCACCGCCGGTTCCGGCGCCGAATTGACCATGACGGCCATCATCACCGACGAATCCAGAAAGGTAAAGATGACCATATCTTCGCCCCTGATGACCCCTTATATATCTGTGAACGACCCCTTGTTCATGAGTTCGATGCCCCGGGAGGTTACGGCCACTTCCGGAATCGATGTGATCTCGCACGCTATCGAAGCCTTTGTTTCAACAGAGGCCTCACCTACCACAGATGCCCTGGCTTTAGGAGCCCTGGAAATAGTCTTCGAATACCTGCCCAGGGCCTATGAGAATGGTTATGATCTGGAAGCCCGGGAAAAGATGATGTACGCCAGCTTTATGGCGGCCTCGGCATTCAACAGCGCCGGGTTGGGATATGTTCATGCTCTGGCGCATCAGCTGGGAGGCCATTATAGCACAATTCACGGCAACAATAATTCGGTTTTGATCCCTCACGTTCTGGAATTCAACGCCCCTTCCATACCTGAACAGCGCCTCATCAAAATATGTGAGACCCTGCATAAAACCGCTCATAACAAGTCTGAAGCAGTAGATATTTTTTCCCAGTCATTCATGGAACTGGCCTCAACGGTCGGACTGCCCTTAAGGCTTCGGGAATTGGGCGTTCAGTACCAGGACATCGAAACCATGTCGCAAAATGCTCTTAAAGATATTGTGTGTTTAACCAATCCTCGCAAAGGGTACCTTGAAGAAGTGATGGCTATCTACGAACAAGCCATGTAATCGGGTATTCGTATAGTGTTGCATAATTGGCTGTTTATGTTGGTTGGAGATCTTTATCACACCGGCTGTGGGATCGCTTATGACTATCAGTGTTGCTCATCGCGGCGGTAGTCGGGTTTGTTGGCCGTCTGCAGCCGGGAATAAAGCAGGCTCTTGTTTGAAAGCCCTTCCTCCTGCCACATCTGGTAAAGATATAACAATAGCGATAACGCAGTGATGATGAGGAACAGGGTCAGACTGCTGGTCATGAAGTCCTTGATGCCGCGGCTGGCCAGCCAGGGAGTGAAAACAAAGGCGAAAAACAGGTTGAAGACAGCGTCAATACCTAGAAACCACCCGAAGCGCTGGTAGGTGTATTTAAACAACCACAGGGTCACTACTGGGGCCAGGCCGTATATATAGGGTATGGTTTGATTAAGAGGATAGACGGTCTGGCGGATATTCCACAACCCCAGTGTAATCCCGGACTCCATGATGATCGAGGTGGTGACTATAGACAACAGTGTCACCGGCATAAAGCGCTTGAGGTCCTTTTTGTTTATGAAAAACAGGGTTGCCCAGGGAAGAACCAACATAGACCACAATATAACCTGGTTGTTCATAAGTTGCTTAAACCTCCTTAAAACAAGCTCAATCCAACCCAGCATTCCAGGCCGGAGATAAACACTTCTGGTTTTTGGTGTGATTACTTCACCCTACAAGGCGATATATGCCATTAGCTTATACTCTATTTGGGTATTTATACCGTCAGCTCAAGAAAAAGTAGCTTTGCAGCATATAACCGGATCGTTGTATTTGACTGACTTTCTACTGCAACCTTGCCGTTTGAAATTTTCTGCTGTGCTTCATACCCGGATGTGCTCGGCAGTTGTATGCGAATGCATACGATGCTGAAGATCATTTTCTATTTTGTTGTTTAGTGCTGACAAATAATTATTAAAGCATGGTTGAAGTTGAAGTTATATTAATTGACGGTTGGGGCAATAATGGAATTAGTCTAATAATTGTAGGAGGTATTGGCAACATGGATATTATTTCACTTGATGAATTTAATCAACTGCCACACAAAGAACAGGCTGCGGTTCATCGTGAAATGAAAAACGCTCTGGGCATCAACGGTATCCTCGAGGCCTGGGGCCTGAGCAGAAACAAATACTACTATATGGTGAAGAAAAGAAATCTCAACGAGGAAAACAAAAAGAAGAATAAAACCGTCAAAAAAACT
>NZ_DIPG01000011.1:50213-51239 GCF_002426325.1 Syntrophomonas sp. UBA5494
TGGAATCCATTACCGACACATATAATTCGGATACGGTTTTTCAAGTCAATATGTCAGTACGACAGATCTAAACATAAAGAAGGCGAAATGCACCGTTCCTCAATCAAGGAACGGTGCATTTTTGTTGTGCGCCCGGCATGGGCGCGGTCTAACGGGTGCAAGTCCCGAACACGCCTGGTGGCGGGAAGTGTATAGCCAAGGCCAAGTGCGTCCATCGCGAGGTGGAGTATGAAGGAAGGCGGCGGCAAATCTCCGGCCTGACGAACAGAAATCGCATCAGGCACAAACTGTGGATAAGGCTGCAACACAAGTCGAAGTCCAATAGCCACACGGAAACAGTTTGTGTAAATGCGGCAGGCAGATGGGGAGAAAGACTGCGTTCTTACCCGGGGAGGCCTCACGGACGGCGGAAGCGCATTTGCTAAAGCCGGTTGAAACAAGATTTATCGTGAGGAGTCAGATGAAGCCATAATGTGCGCGTGGCAGCGCATTTGTCAGGTGGGTTAAAGTCCCGCTGGGTCTCGGGTTGGGGGACCTATATCCAAATCCAGGGGTAATATCTTGGAGGCCGGGGGATACCCGGAGGGCAGGGCGCCTACCGTGAGGTGGGGTCTGAAGGGCTTGAGGAGAAGTACCAGGCCGTAATCGAATTGATGAACCGGTCGGCCAAAGACGGGGCAAGGTCGAGCCCGCACTATGGGGGCAGTGGATTAGATCGCTCAGAAGGAGAAGCCAGAGACATCGGCTCTATTGGAGCTACCTAAAGAACAGAGAGTGGTTTCAACTCCCGTACGCTACGTTGCTCCACCCGAACACATGACGAGTTGTAATTGCGAATCATTCTGGGGAGCCCGGTGCGGGAAATCCGCACGCCGGGTTCTGCTTGGGGCTGACGGTACAAGGGGGATTCCCGAGGCCGTCTTCTACCAACCACACAGTGAACCAAAGCAAACTGATAGAGATACTGTCACGGAGCATTAAGGATGGGAGAGTCATCTCCCTCATCCATAAATATCTCCGGGCAGG
>NZ_DIPG01000007.1:0-123 GCF_002426325.1 Syntrophomonas sp. UBA5494
GTGATTGTCATCAAGCCGGACAACCTGGCCCTCCTGCGCCTGTTGTTGAATTCATCTCCGCAGGTGGTGCAGAAGGTGCGCAGCAATCCCCATAGCCTGGAGCAGTTGGAGCAATTCCTGGAA
>NZ_DIPG01000007.1:282-759 GCF_002426325.1 Syntrophomonas sp. UBA5494
TGGAACGGCGATTTGTGATGAAAAATACCATCCGCTTCCTGAAGAAAAATTTGATTGTCAACGGTTGATAAAAGCATGGTGCGGTTTTATTTGCGGGACTTTTGGGAAATGCTAAATTTAACCGTTGACATTGACAAGGCCCAGGCCGGTTGTTAAACTTAATAAATGATTTCAAGCGCATATTTCGCAAGGATGGGGAAGAGTACAAAGAGCGCTGTCTTTATAGAGAGCCGGGGCAGCTGGAAGCCGGCAGGGCAGTCTTTGGAAGGCGCTCCGGAGCGTCGGGAGGAAAACCGCTCCAGGTGAGTAAAACCCGAAAAAACAGAGGTGGGCTTTTAGCCAACCAGGGTGGAACCGCGGGTAATAATACTCGTCCCTGTTTTAAGGGGCGGGTTTTTTGTTTTAATTTAATGGAACAGGAGGAGTTGCCAATGAATTTTCAGGAGATCATTCTTCGTCTTGAAAAATTCTGGGGCC
>NZ_DIPG01000007.1:988-1188 GCF_002426325.1 Syntrophomonas sp. UBA5494
GAAAACCCCAACCGCCTGCAGCACTATTATCAATACCAGGTCATACTCAAGCCATCACCGGACAACGTTATCGAACTGTACCTGGATAGTCTGCGCGACCTGGGCATAGATCCTGATCATCACGACATCAGACTGGTAGAGGACAACTGGGAATCACCCACCCTGGGCGCCTGGGGCCTGGGCTGGGAAATCTGGCTGGA
>NZ_DIPG01000007.1:1351-6547 GCF_002426325.1 Syntrophomonas sp. UBA5494
ACTCAGTTCACCTATTTTCAGCAGTGCGGGGGAGTGGATTGTTACCCGGTCTGTGCGGAGATAACCTATGGCTTGGAGCGCATAGCCATGTACATTCAAAATAAGGAAAGTGTGTATGATATTGAATGGGTGGAAGGCATCACCTATGCCGACGTGCACCATCAGGGCGAAGTCGACCACTCCCATTACAATTTCGAAATAGCCGATGTTGAATCCCTCAGCGCCATGTTCAGCATCTGCGAAAAAGAAGCGCTTCATGTGGCCGCGCATCATCTGGTTCTGCCGGCCTATGATTATGTTTTGAAATGCTCCCACCTGTTCAATCTTCTGGATGCCAGGGGAGCCATCAGCGTCACCGAACGGACCGGATATATAGCCCGGGTGCGCAATTTAGCCCGTACCGTGGCCGGCGAATATCTTAAGCAGCGCAAAGCCCTGGGCTATCCGTTGCTCAAGGATCCTGAACTGCGTCGCCGCATATTGGCTGAAGAGGAGGTGGGTTAGACTATGAACCGAGATTTATTGTTGGAAATTGGAGTGGAAGAGATCCCCTCCGCCTATATGACTCAAACCCTGGAGAATCTCCGCAGCCTGGCGGTAAAAAGCCTGGCAGAAAACCGCTTGTCTCACGGGGAGATTAAAACCATGGGTACGCCAAGGCGCCTGGTTTTGCTGATCCCATCCCTGGCTGAGCGGCAGAGCGATGCGGTGGTGCAAAACCGCGGACCCAGAAAAAGCGCGGCTTTCGATCAGTCCGGAAACCCCACCAAGGCCGGACTCGGTTTCGCCCGTTCCCAAGGGTTCGACATCAGCCAGCTGACCACAATCGAAGCGGATGGAGTAGAATATGTGGCCGCGGTGCGCCGGGAAGAGGGCCAAGCTGCAGCGCAAATACTGCCAGAATTGTTGACGGAGATTATTCAGGCCATTCCTTTCCCGCGCTCGATGCGCTGGGGTTATTACCAGACCCGTTTTGCCCGTCCCATTCGCTGGCTGTTGTGTCTGCTGGACTCGGAAGTAATACCCTTGACTATAGAGAATATCGACAGTTCCAGAATCACTTACGGACACAGATTCCTTTCCCAAGGCCCCCTGGCGGTAAAGGATGTAGAGGATTATTTCGCCCAATTAGAGGCCCATTATGTCATCCTTGATCAGGACCGGCGTAGCCAGATGATCTGGCGGCAGGTCGAACAGGCCGCTGCGGCTGCAGGCGGAAAGCCTATGGAAAACGCTGAACTTCTGGAAGAAGTGAATTTCCTGGTGGAATACCCCACCGCCTTTTTCGGCGGTTTTTCCCCGGCTTACCTGGATGTTCCTGCCGAGGTTCTGACCACCTCCATGATAGAACACCAGAGATATTTCCCGGTGTTTGACCGGGAGGGCCAGCTTCTGCCGGGGTTTATAGGGGTAAGAAACGGCACCGATTTTGATCTGGAAACCGTCATCGCCGGCAATCAGCGGGTGTTGAAAGCGCGTCTTGAAGATGCCCTGTTTTTCTGGCGTGAAGACACCAAAAAACCGATTCAGGACTTCGTTCCCGGTCTGGCCAATGTGATGTTTCACGAGCGTCTGGGAAGTATTCTGGACAAGGTGGGGCGATTACAGGCCCTGGCCGTATTCTGCGGAGTTGAGGCCGGTTTGAGTACGGCCCGGAAGCTTGACCGGGCCGCTTTTCTGTGTAAAGCCGACCTGTTGAGCAACATGGTTTATGAATTCCCTGAACTGCAAGGGGTTATGGGGCGTTATTACGCGGTTTTGAGCCAGGAAGACCAGGAAGTTGCGGATGCCATTCTCGAACATTATCTGCCCCGTTTTGCCGGAGATAAAATTCCGGCTACCCAGACCGGACTGGGGATCAGCCTGGCGGAAAAGATCGACAATCTGGTAGGCTGTTTTGCCCTGAATATCAAACCCACCGGTTCCCAGGACCCTTATGCCTTGCGCCGCCAGGCTATCGGCCTGGTGAATATCATCCTCGAGGCCCGGTTGAAGCTGGATTTGACCAGGCTGCTGGATCAGGCCTATCAGGGATTCAAGGCCTTTAAGCTGGAGAACACATCAGCGCAGACCACGGCGGATTTAATGGATTTCATCCGGCAGAGGATGCGCGGTGTTCTGCTGGAAAAAGGCTATTCATATGATGTTATAGACGCAGTGCTGGCGGCGCCCAACCCTGATCTGTACGACATCTTAACCCGGGTAGACGCCATTCAAGGCGCCAAAGCGGAGGCCTATTGCACCGATTTGATGGTGGTCTTCAACCGCGCTCACAACCTGTCCCGCAAAGCCGACCCCGAGGTGGATTTTGACGAAAAGAATTTGATCGATGCCAGTGAGATGACGCTCTACCAGCAATTGCTGGATATCAGCGGCACTTTTGCCGCCGCCATGGCAGACCAGCGGTATAAAGCCGCCATAGAAATGATCGCCAGCCTGCGCCCCAGCCTGGACCAATTTTTTGAAGCGGTAATGGTGATGGTGGATGACGACAAAGTGCGACAGGCCCGTTTGGGTTTGCTTAATGAAATTGCCAAATTGTGTCAGCAAGTGGCGGATTTCACAAAAATAGTACAATAAAAAGTGTCTGCCAAACAGGATTTTTTTCTTGTATATAGTATATATAATTTATGTCGTAATACCCAAACAGTATAGCATAATTGGGTGGTGCACGTATGGAATTAAATGAGAGACAAGAGAAAATCCTGCAGATTGTTAAAGAACACGAACCTATTACGGGGGAAAGGATCGCAGAGATCCTGTCCGTAACCCGTGCGGCCTTGCGTCCTGATTTGGCGGTTTTGACTATGTCCGGTTTTTTGGAAGCCAAACCGAGGGTAGGCTATACCTACAAAACCGAAGGCGTAGAAAATGAAATGCGCCGCATACTCAATCAATACCGGGTCAAGGACATAAAATCACGCCCGGTGGTGATGAAAGAGACCTGCAGCATCTATGACGCCATTGTGACCCTGTTTATTGAAGACACCGGCACTATCTACATTGTGGACAGTTCCAACTTCTTAACCGGAGTGGTGTCGCGCAAGGATTTCCTCAAAACCACTCTGGGCCAGGCAGACATTCATAAGATGCCGGTCAGCGTGATCATGACCCGCATGCCCAATATTGTCACTACCACCATGGATGAAACCGTGGTGGATGCGATTAAGAAAATTGTGGAGCAGGAAATAGACAGCATGCCGGTGGTCAAGTGTTTTATTAACAACGAGGGTGAAGAGAAACTGGAAGTAGTGGGGAAAATATCAAAAACTAATATCGCCAGGTTATTCCTCGACCTGGCTGGTAAACGACGTGAGGGGGGGTAAACTTTGGTAAACCATTTGCCAGGGGTTTACATTGTATCGGATTCCATAGGAGAAACTGCTGAGATGGTGGTCCGGGCGGCCGCCAGCCAGTTTAATTCGGGTACCATGGAGATCAGACGGGTTCCCAACATTTCGGATTGTGACACCCTTGATGAAGTGGTGCATCAGGCCGCTAGCAACCATTTTTTAGTGGCCTACACCCTGGTGGTGGATGAACTGGCCGCACACCTCCGTCAAGAAGCTGAACGCTATGGGGTAACCTGCGTGGATATCTTAAGCCCGATGATAGAAGCCTTTAAACAGATCAGCCATATAGCACCCCGACGGGAGCCCGGCCTGTTGCGCAAGGTGGATGAAATGTACTACCGGCGCATTGAGGCGGTTGAGTTCGCGGTGCGCTATGACGACGGCAAGGATCCGCGCGGCATAGAAATGGCTGATATAGTGCTGGTAGGGGTTTCCAGGACATCGAAAACCCCGCTTTCCATGTATCTGGCTCATAAACGCATCAAAGTGGCCAATGTCCCGCTGGTGCCCGAAGTCAATCCACCGGAGGAGCTGTATAAAGCGGAAAGGGGCAAGGTCATCGGTCTGACCATACACCACGAGCAGTTGAATCATATCCGCACGGAACGCTTGAAGACCCTGGGCTTGAAAGGGCAGGCCAATTACGCCCACCCCAGCCGTATTGACGAAGAGCTGGATTTTGCCCATAGAATCATGAAGAAACTGGGATGCCCCGTGATTGACGTAACCAACCGGGCAGTGGAGGAAACCTCCAGCAAAATTCTGGAGATATATTATCGCAGGATCAGCAACATATGAGGGATTAATATGATTTGGGAGGGTCAGTGATGTCTGGCAAAAAGTATATCTACCTGTTTGAAGAAGGCAACTCGGACATGCGTATGATCTTGGGGGGGAAAGGCGCCAACCTGGCGGAGATGACCAGGATAGACCTTCCGGTCCCTCCGGGTTTTACCATTACAGCCGAGGCCTGCAACGAGTATGCGGCCGCAGGGGAGCAATTACCCCCCGGGCTTTTGGCGGGTGCTGCTGGAGCTATGCAGACCCTGGAAGAGAAAACCGGCAAGATATTCGGCAGCAGGGAAAATCCCTTGCTGGTGTCGGTGCGTTCCGGAGCGGCAGTCTCCATGCCGGGCATGATGGACACCATCTTAAACCTGGGCTTGAACGACCAGACCGTACAGGGCCTGGCGGCATTAACCGGGGATATGCGCTTTGCATACGATTGCTACCGGCGTTTTATACAGATGTTCAGCAATGTTGTCCTGGATGTGGAGCACCACCTGTTTGACAATATCGTTGAAAAATACAAGCGCAAATTGAGCCTGATCTTCGATTACGAGATACCCGCGGCCGAGTTGCAGAACATTATAAATGACTACAAAAACCTGGTGAGGATGGAAAAAGGCTTTGATTTTCCCCAGGATGTCAATGAACAGCTGGCCCGGGCTATCGAGGCGGTATTTCAATCCTGGAACAACCAGCGCGCTATTGTATACCGGCGCTTGAATAAGATCCCGGATTCACTGGGAACGGCAGTAAATATCCAGAGCATGGCCTTCGGCAACATGGGCCTGGATTGCGGAACCGGGGTGGCTTTTACCCGCAACCCCTCCACCGGGGAGCGGGAATTATACGGAGAATTTTTGATCAATGCCCAGGGAGAAGACGTGGTGGCCGGCATCCGCACCCCTACTCCCATAGCCAGATTAAAAGATGAGCTGCCCGGAGTATACCAGCAATTTGTGGACACCTGCATGAAACTGGAGCGCCATTACCGCGATATGCAGGATATAGAGTTCACCGTGGAAAAGGGCAAGCTTTATATGCTGCAGACCCGCAA
>NZ_DIPG01000007.1:6672-25219 GCF_002426325.1 Syntrophomonas sp. UBA5494
GGCAAGCGCACCGCCAAAGCCTCGGTCAAAGTGGCTGTGGATATGGTCAACGAAGGACTGATCACCATTGAAGAAGCATTATTGAGGGTTGACGCCGAACAGATCAACCAGCTCCTGCACCGCCAGATAGACAGCAGCTTCAAGGTGGAGCCAATCGCCACCGGCTTGCCGGCTTCTCCCGGAGCAGCCAGCGGCAAAGTCCTGTTCGATGCCGATCAGGCGCAAAAACAGGGCGAGGCTGGTGACAAGGTGGTTTTGGTGCGCAGTGAGACCACTCCGGACGATATTCACGGCATCATATTTGCCCAGGGGATATTAACCTCGCGGGGGGGCATGACCTCGCATGCCGCGGTAGTGGCCAGAGGTATGGGCAAACCGTGTGTATGCGGCTGTGAAGCCATCAAGATCGATGCTGACCAGGGATGTTTCGCGGTGAACGGCCTGATCATCAAAGAAGGAGACACTATAACGATCGACGGGGCTACCGGCAATGTCATGCTGGGAGAGGTTCCCATGATCGAACCCACCCTTTCAAAAGAATTTGAAACCCTTTTAGCCTGGGCTGATGAACATAAAAGACTGGCGGTAAGAGCCAATGCGGACACCCCCGAGGACGCGGCCAAAGCCCGCCAATTCGGGGCTACCGGGATCGGGCTGTGCCGCACCGAGCACATGTTCATGGCCCCGGACAGACTTCCGGTGGTGCAGGAGATGATAATGGCGGAGAGCCTGGCCGACCGGGAAAAGGCCTTGCGCAAACTATTGCCTTTCCAGCGCGAGGATTTCTATGGCATATTAAAGGCCATGTCGCCCTATCCGGTCACAGTGCGGCTCCTGGATCCGCCCTTGCATGAGTTCCTGCCCGACCGGGAAGCCCTCCTGGTGGAAATCGTGGAGATGAAACATCAGGGCATCACTGACAGACGTCTGCTGGACAAAGAAGATCTGCTCAAGAAAATACATAGCCTCTCCGAGGCCAATCCCATGCTGGGGCATCGCGGCTGCCGCCTGGGTCTTACCTACCCCGAGATCTATCGCATGCAGGTGCGGGCTATTTTCGAAGCCCTGGTGTTGTTGAAAAAAGAAAACATCTCTACCTGTGTGGAAATCGAGATACCGCTGGTCATCGACCAGTCCGAACTGGCCATATTAAAAGAGGAAATTACCGCGGTGCATGCTGAGGTAAGCCAGGAGTCCGGTTTAGAACTGGAATACATGTTGGGGACTATGCTGGAACTGCCCCGGGCCTGTGTAATGGCAGACGAATTGGCGGTGGACGCCGAGTTCTTCTCCTTCGGCACCAACGATTTGACTCAGACCACCCTGGGATTCAGCCGCGATGACGCGGAGGGCAAGTTTATCCCGGTGTATCTTGATAAAAAGATTTTAAAAGACAATCCCTTTGCGGTACTGGACCGCAAAGGGGTAGGATCCTTGATGAGATTGGCAGTGGAGAAGGCCAGGAAGACCCGGCCCGATATCCTTATGGGCATCTGCGGAGAGCACGGCGGGGAACCCAGTTCGGTGGAATTCTGCCACATCATCGGTCTGGATTATGTGAGCTGCTCCCCTTACCGGATACCAGTGGCCAGATTAGCGGCCGCCCAGGCGGCTATAAGTGGAGCGGGATTGGGACAGAAGTAAGACTAATTCATAAAATCAAAGCATAAGACGGGGGAAGCTGGAATGGCTTCCCTTATTTTAATGAATGGCACGCATTAGCATTGAAATTGTATATAAAACGCGATACAATGGATGCGATAATATTGGAGGTGAGCACTATGGCTAAATCAGAAACATTGCACATTCGTGTTGAAGCTTCTGTTAAAGCTGGTGTTGAGGCTATCCTCAAAACATTGGGGCTTTCAACCGCGGAAGCGATCAATATATTTCTTCATCAAGTTATTCTTGTAGGCGGGTTACCGTTTGAGGTTAAAAATCCTCAGTACAACGCCGAAACACTTGCCGCTATGCAGGAAGCTCGTGATATCGCAGCTGGTAAAATCCCGGCCAAAAGCTATAATAGCGTAGCAGAGCTGATGGAGGATTTGAACAGCGATGATGAAGATTAACAGAACCTCTCGTTTCAAGAAAGAATTTAGGCTTATGATGAAGCGAGGTTTTGATTCTAAACCCTTTGAATATGTGATTGGCGAATTAATCAATGGACGACCACTAGCACAAAAATACAATGACCATGCATTGAAAGGCAGCTTGGAAGGTTTTAGAGAATGTCATATACAACCGGACTGGCTGCTGATTTATATCATAGAAAACGACGTTCTAACTCTTACGCTCACCCGTACAGGTACTCATGCAGATTTATTTAAGAAATAATGGAAATAGATTTGTGTTCGATTAATAGGAATTTTCAGGAGAATTATTTATGAATCGTGTCGGTCGGCTCTGCTTAATTGTGTTTGCAATTGTTTTGGGCGGTATATCAGGATATGTGCTATTGCCTGGCTTTGAGATTATTAAAATACTTATATTCGCCTTAATCTGCCTTGTATTAGGTGAAGTGTTTTATCAAATTGATAAGCGGATATCGAAAAAATAAATCCAAAGCGTTCCATAATGTGAAATCAGTAAGTGACAAGGGGACAGGGTTATTGACACTAGTGTGACGATGACCCCGTCCCCTTCTCACTCCACCCGATATTTTTTGTGCTCAACATGTCGAGCATCGTAAAAGCAGGCTTGGTATTATGTAGATATGAAGGAGGGAGCTAATGTTACACCAATTAAATCATGTGATTGACTACATTGAAGAGCATTTAACTGAGGACCTGTCCCTTGAAACCATTTCTGAGTATGCCGGGGTTTCTGAGTATCATTTTAGAAAGATATTTTTTTATCTTTCCGGGTTGACCCTTAGTGAATATATCAAAAACAGAAAATTGTCGGAAGCGAGTATGGATTTATTGCATGGAAAAAAAGTAACGGACGTTGCTTTGAAATATGGTTATCAGTCCATGGACGGCTTTACTCGAGCATTTAAAAAGTGGAGCGGTTTTTTACCCTCGGATGTAATTAAGAAAGGCATAAGTAAGTCGTTTCCCAAACTTTCATTCGTAATCACCGTCAAAGGAGGAAGTAGTATGGAATTTAGAATTGAAGACAAACCGGCCTTTAATTTAGTCGGGGTAAGCAAACGTGTCCCTATGCAATTTGAAGGCGTCAATAACGAGATTGTAAAGCTTGCAGAAAGTATAACGGACGAACAAAAAGAAGAAATGCATTCTCTTCAAAATATTGAACCTTATGAGATCGTTAATGCTTCTTATGAGGCAGACGCTAATTTCCTAAAAGAAGAAGGAGATTTAACTCATCTGATAGGCATTTTAACGACTGAAAATCAGGTAAGTGATCTATTGGAAAAGGTGCCGGTCGAAGCTTATACTTGGGCAATATTCCCAAATGAAGGCCCATTTCCTTCTGCGTTACAAAAAACAATGGCAACAGTATATTCAGAATGGCTACCCTCTTCCAATTATGAAGTAATCAATGCCCCTGCTTTTTCCTTTACTAAAATGGATAAAGACAAAAAAGAGTACGCTTATAGTGAAGTTTGGATTCCTGTTCGGAAGAAATGTTCTATAAAAGGATAGGGCAAAACAGCTTGGTTAACGGCTATCAAATCAAGGAAAACAGCGTATATATTGACGCGGTTGTCGATACACGCCAGGATTATGGCTGGTTATTGTAGGCTGGACAAACATATTGACCTTAAAAAGGAAGTCCGTCGTGGAGATGACATTTTTTGCTGGTTATATATAGGTGAAATGGCTTGCATTTTCAGCAAGGCGTGCCTTCGGCAAATGCTCCTTGCGATTATGAACTCCATGTTTTATACGCAATGACTTCACTCTTCCGTAAGTCAAGTTGTAAAGGTAATAAAATTTGCTTGGAATAGTGATTGGTCTATTTTGATAGCTGCCGCACAGGCCGCGCTGAAAGGCGAAATCCCAATCGAAATAGAACTTGAAATACTTAATGGCATATGGTATCTTCTTAAGAGAAAAATTTTATATTTTGAGGTTTTATAGGGTTCCGCAGTTTTGGGTAAAGAACTGGTCTGGACCGAGATAAAACGCACAGTTCATCTGTGTTCACGGAAGGATAAAAGCCTGGGAGATATTACAAGTATCTTCCGGGCCTTTTTACTTTAAATTAATTACAGGAGTGAAGAACATGAAATGGGTATTCTTGGTTATAGCAGGACTTTTAGAAGTAGCCTGGGCTATAGGCTTGAAATATACTCACGGTTTTACCAAGCTTGGGCCGAGTATATTAACCGTAATGGGAATGATAGCAAGCTTTTATTTCTTATCATTGGCATTGCGAAGTCTTCCCTTAGGGACAGCTTATGCTATTTGGACAGGAATCGGCGCAGTTGGCACTGTGATATTGGGAATCGTTCTTTTCAGAGAACCGGCTGACCTCATAAGGTTAATTTGTATTGGATTTATATTAATCGGGATTATAGGATTGAAAATATCATCTGCTCATTAATCAATTTGCATTTCAAAAGTGTTTCATAACCATGAAAAATGTTGATTGGCATATTTTGCCGACATTCGCACCGGCCAGTTTCAATAAGCAATAGCCAGAACACAGACCCCGGCGGGTCAAGACGGCGTCTTGGCCCGTCTTTTCTCGCGCATGGGGGGAATTCTTGAAAAACCAAAGGGTAGGCCGCTTATGCGCAAGCCGGCGGGGACGTTTCTGGCTTGCCCGGGAGAGCCCGGGTACGACAAAGTAATAAAGGATTCGCCTGGGTGATTGTAGTATTACTAGCACATAATTATGAAGAGATAATTCGAGTTGATTTTCAAGGGGGTGTATGGCGTATGATCCGTGAGGAAATCGAAAAGCGGGAAAATTCCTGGTTAGGTCCACATGCCATGCTGGCTGTCAATTCATGGGGGCGAATCAGGAGCGAACCACCCGATCCCATAAGGACCTGTTTTATGGTTGATCGCGACCGGGTGGTGCATTCCAAATCTTTCCGCCGCTTAAAACACAAGACCCAGGTTTTTATCGCCCCGCGGGGAGACCATTACCGCAGCCGTTTAACCCATACCCTGGAGGTCAATCAGATCGCCAAGACCATCGGCGCCGGGTTGAACCTTAACATCGATCTGATCGAGGCCATGGCTCTGGCGCATGATGTGGGGCATACCCCTTTTGCCCATGCCGGTGAAGAGATACTCAACCAGCTGCTGCCCGGGGGATTTCGACACAATGAAAACAGCATCCGCGTTCTGACCCGGGTTGAGCAGCACCGCCGGGGACCGGGGCTGAATCTGTCCCGGGAGGTATTGGACGGGGTTTTACACCACAGCGGCTACGGCGGGCAGGCGCATCTGGCCAGTACCGCAGAAGGCCGGGTTATTCGCCTCAGTGATAAAATCGCCTATGTGCAGCACGATATTGACGACAGTATCCGCGGAGGGCTCTTATCCTTGCAGGATCTGCCCCGGCAGTTCATCGATGTTCTTGGCAGCAGCCACAGCCAGCGGATTGCCACCCTGGTGATTGATACCATAGAATACAGCCTGAGCCGGTTAAAGCCCGGAGAGGTTCCGCTTATTGAGCCTTCACCGCCGGTAGAGGAGGCCTTGCGCGGTTTGAGGCAATTCATGTTCGAGGCTATTTATAATGGATCGGTGTGCCTTGCGGAACGCAAACGGGCCGGCTTTGTGATAGAGCACCTCTACAGCTACTTCCTCAAAAATCCGCTGCGCATGACTCCGCTGTACTTGGAGATTGCTGAGCAGGAGGGCTTGGAAAGAGCGGTGGCCGACTATATTGCAGGGATGAGCGATGAATACTGCATCAGTATTTTCGAAAATGTATATGTACCCAGGTCGCTGGTGCCGGATCAGTTCAAGATATTTTCCGGGGATGACATAGTAGATTAGCTTTAGGCAAATTTCGCTATAATTAGGCAGGATTTTGAAGGTGAACAGAGAATATAGGTGACACTATGGGTACTTATTATGATGAAAATGTACTATCGGAAATCAACCACCGCATCGATATCCTGGATGTGGTATCAGAATCAGTGAAATTGAGCCGTAAGGGCGACCGCTACTGGGGCTTGTGCCCTTTCCATGCGGAGAAGACCCCGTCTTTCAGTGTCACCCCGGGGAAAAATATGTTTTACTGTTTCGGCTGCCACGCCGGGGGCAATCTTTTCACCTATGTCATGAAGCGGGACGGGCTGGAATTTCCGGAAGCGGTGCAGCTGCTGGCCAGCCGGGCTGGAGTTCAACTGCAGAGTACCCAGTTTAATAAAGGAGTGGACCGCTTTAAAAGGGTGGTGGAGGTCAATAAGGCTGCTGCCGCCTGGTTCCAGGGGGGATTGGAAGAGGCGAGCGCGGCTAAAGCCAGGCAATACCTGTTGAAAAGGCGGCTGGACGAGGAGACCGTAAAGCGTTTTCAGGTCGGCTACGCCCCCAATGAATGGAACCGGGTTTCAAATTATCTGCTGGGAAAAGGATTTGATCAGGAATGGGTTAAAGAATCCGGGCTGATTAAACGTAATAAAAGTGGAGATGCTTATTACGATCTCTTCAGGGATCGCATAATTTTCCCAATATTTGATTATCAGGGCAATATAGTGGGCTTCGGGGGCCGTATCCTTGAAGATCAAGTACCCAAGTACCTCAACACCCCGGAAACCGAGGTTTATGTAAAACGCCATCATCTCTATGGCCTCTACCAGGCCAGGGAGGCTGTCCGCAAAGAAAACCAGGTCATACTGGTGGAAGGATATATGGACTGTCTGAAGCTGCACCAGCATGGCGTCAATTATGCAGTAGCCTCGCTGGGGACCGCTTTAACCAGAGAACAAACCCAACTGCTCAGGCGTTACGCGGAGAATGTGCTGGTGTTGTATGACGGTGATGAAGCCGGTCAGAGAGAAACCTTGAGAGCAGTCGAATTGCTGGCTGAACAGGGCTTTAATGTTGAGGTCCTGACACTTCCGGCAGGACAAGATCCCGATGATTTTCTGGATGAACACGGAAAAGAGGAATTCCTGCAATATATCCAGAATAATAGAGTGAGTTATATTGAATTTAAGGTAAAAAGGTCTATAGCTGCAGAAAATTCGCTGAATTTGCAGGCCAAAATCAGAGTCATAAATGCGGTTAAAGATGATATCAAGAGTCTGGAGAGCGGTATTTTACGCGACAATTATACTAAGATGTTATCCAGACTATTAAAAATAGAAGAAAACTTAATATTGAAAGAGATTGAGGGCCATACCGGGCCAAGAAAGCAATATCTCAAGAATAAAAGTCCAGTAAACAGGGATAATATACAGTACGGAAATTATAGTATGGAAGAGAAAATACTGGCAAATATGCTGCATAACCGGGATATTGCGGAAATTATAGCCTCAAATATTGGATTAGAATGTTTTTCTTCCAGGCATTACAATCGCCTGGCCGCCATATGTTATGAAATGTACGGCTTTTCAGGAACCCACTCTTTGGAATTGCAGCAAGCCGTACAGGGCGAAGGCCTGGAAGCATTGTTGGCCCGGCTGGATATAAGATGGGACGAAGGATTTCGCTTAAACGATGCCGAATTATGGTACTTTATCCGCGGTGTTCAGCGCCAGCGGTACAGAGCCCGATGGAGGAACTTGCATCAACGGTTGGAACATCTTCGCAATGATGGAGGATTTCATACTGTTTTGCGTTTGATATTAGATCTAGATACATTCCTACACCAAACCCGGGAAGGGGGGATACAATGAAAATGGACCGAAAATTAGCGGACGCGGTCGGTGTTTTAGCCGAAAAAGGCAAAAAGAAGAAAAACCTTACCTATGATGAAATCATCGATGACTTACAGGGTTTTAACCTGGAGTCTGATAATATGGATGACATTCTTGAACATCTCCAATCTCTGGGTATTGGTGTTGGATCCGAATCCGAACTAGAGGGCGAAGAAGAGCTGGAAAGCGAAAGCCTGGAAACCGAGGAAATCACGGTGCCGGACGGCATTGAGATAGATGATCCGGTACGCATGTACCTTAAAGAAATTGGCCGGGTGAGGCTGCTGTTGGCGGAGGAGGAAATTGATCTGGCTCAACGTATTGAAGCCGGGGATGAAGAAGCCAAGCGGCAGCTGGTAGAGGCCAATCTCAGACTGGTGGTCAGCATCGCCAAGCGCTACGTGGGCCGGGGCATGCTTTTCCTGGATCTCATTCAGGAAGGCAACCTGGGTTTGATGAAAGCCGTCGAAAAGTTCGATTACCGTAAGGGTTATAAGTTCAGTACTTATGCCACCTGGTGGATCAGGCAGGCGATAACCCGGGCTATTGCCGATCAGGCCCGCACTATCCGGATTCCAGTGCATATGGTGGAAACCATAAACAAGCTCTCCAGGGTGCAGCGCAATTTATTGCAGACCCTGGGCCGGGAACCTACCCCGGGCGAAGTGGCAGAGGAGATGGATATCCCGGTAGACCGGGTCATAGAGATCATGAAAGTGGCTCAGGAACCGGTGTCACTGGAAACACCGATTGGAGAAGAAGACGACAGTCATCTGGGTGATTTTATCACTGACGAAGACGCTGAGTCCCCTGAAGAATCAGCTTCTTTCGTGCTGTTGCGCGAGCACCTGGATGGCATTTTAAATACTTTGACTGACCGCGAAGAAAAGGTATTGCGTTTGCGGTTTGGCCTGGATGACGGCCGCCCGCGCACCCTGGAGGAAGTTGGCCAGGAGTTTGGCGTCACCCGCGAACGCATCCGGCAGATTGAAGCCAAGGCATTGCGCAAGCTCAGGCATCCGTCCCGCAGCAAAAAGCTGAAAGACTATATCGAATAGTCTCAGCCCGCGGTTGACAACTGCCTGATGGCAATATATAATAATTCCTGTTGGGATGATCCTCGATAGCTCAACGGTAGAGCATCCGGCTGTTAACCGGAGGGTTGTAGGTTCGAATCCTACTCGGGGAGCCAAAGACTATCACAGGCGGCAACCGAAAAGGGAACCGCCTTTTGTATGCCCCACATTGGCCGGGGGAAAGCTGAAAACAAAACAGGTCTTAAAATAGGCCGGAGCGCGATTATTTTCCTTGACCTTTGTATGGATATTTTATATACTAACTCTTGCGGGGTTGCCGCACCACGGGCCTATAGCTCAGTTGGTAGAGCTACCGGCTCATAACCGGTTGGTCCCAGGTTCGAGTCCTGGTAGGCCCACCATATTAGACGTAAGACGTCAGACGTCGGAAACGGTAAGCGTATTATATTCGAAGTTGAGGACCCTATTCCGATAACCGGCGGCTGATATCTGTTCAGTGGTTAGACATCAGATTTTGGGAATGGATATCCAAGCTAATTTATTTATCCCGACGTCCGCTTCCCGATGCCTGACGACTGTTATGGCCCCTTGGTCAAGCGGTTAAGACACCGGCCTTTCACGCCGGTAACAGGGGTTCGAGTCCCCTAGGGGTCACCAGGGCGATTAGCTCAGTTGGGAGAGCACCTGCCTTACAAGCAGGGGGTCGGCAGTTCGAGCCTGTCATCGCCCACCATAGCAAACTGGAGGAGCCGCGAATATTCGCGGCTCTTTTTGCCTCTCCACAGTCTTCTCTTCTTTATATCTGGACTCTGACCCGCAATATGTATAGAATTGACTCAAGCTCAGAAAAATCCACGACCAGAATTTACCGGTTATATCAGCTTCCCGGAACCGAAACCGGGGGGCGGGGATAATGCGGCAAAAATCAGGCTTTAGCTACCCGGGGCCACTTGGAACCCATAGCTTTGAATATGGAAGTTGCGATGATATCACGCTTTTGCTCAACCTGCCCTTGCCCTGCTGCTGATTAAATCAGGGCTTTAATGAAAAAATAAAGGCAGCGAGATGGAATTAAGCGCTTTAAGCCGGTCTCTGTCCGGATCGGGCCGGGCTGATATAAGAAGGTGCACTGATGAAGGATAATGTGGTCAAAAACATATCGGACTCATTCCGGATAAACTCGGTAGAGGCTATTGCCGAGGCTTTTGCCGGTGAATTGGAGCGGGCTTTACACAACCGGCCCAGTTCATTGAAAATCCTGCCTTCCTATCTGTCATCACCCACTGGTCAGGAACGGGGCGAGTATATAGCAGTCGATTTGGGCGGCACCAATGTCCGGGTTATGGCGGTTTCCCTTCTGGGGCAAGGCCGTAGCATTATAACCAAACAGATCAGCCGCCCTTTGGCAGATGCCGGGCAGGGCTACGATTTGACTGCTGCTGCCAGCACCGGCAGGGATATGTTCGCTTTTATAGCCGGGCTGGTTGAAGAAGTGCGGCTTGAAGGGCAGAGTTATAAGCTGGGACTGACATTTTCCTATCCGATGCAGCAGGATGCGGTTGATAAAGCCCGTCTGTTGGAGTGGACCAAAGAGATCAAAACCAGCGCCACCGTAGGGCGGGATATCAAATTAATGTTGACTGAAGCCCTGGAGGGGCGCGGCCTGTACCCTATCATGCCAACTGCCATCATCAATGACACGGTGGCTGCCTTTATGGCTGGAGCCTACTCTGAACCCGCGGTCTGCGCCGGATCGATATGCGGCACCGGACACAACACCTGTTATTGTGAACCATCTCTTTATACGCCGTCTGGTCTGCCGATGATCGTCAACATTGAAGCCGGCAATTTTGCAGCGGTACCGGAGAACTTTTATGACCAGCGTTTGGACAGCCAAAGCCTTGATCCGGGCAAACAGCGCCTGGAAAAAATGGTTTCCGGGAAATACATGGGAGAATTGTTTCGCCTGGTCTTTCTCGATCTGCTGGATCAACAGATTCTGCCTTCCCCGTATGGAGGCCAAAACTGTATCAATCAGCCGTTTATGTTGGGCGCCGAGGTGCTCAGCTGGTTGAGAGCGGACGCCCCCCTGGCGAGGAAACAGCTGGATGACTGGCTGTGCCAGCAGGGCTTTCCCCATTATCGGGATCAAGATATTGCCATGCTGAAAGCGGCGGGGCATGCTATTATAGACCGGGCCGTACAACTGATTGCGGCCAGCTACTTGGCGGTAACCGAAAGATCAAGGCAATTAAAGCAAGGCCAGGCCGTGGCGGTGGATGGCAGCGTGTTCCTGAAGCTCCCCGGTTTTGCAGCGGCAGTGGAGAAGCTGATCAATCAACACCGGGAAGGATATCCTGCTGTTGCGTTGATACCCGTCGCCAATGGCTCAAGTCTGGGAGCGGCTGTAGCCGCAGCCCAGGAAGGGCGGTCAATGTAAGTCGTAAGCTGATGGGAGGCTCGCTTATGCACATTAAACTACCCGATCATATTGAACATGTTCTGAATGAGCTTCGGAATCAGGGTTTTCAGGCAGCTGTAGCGGGGGGAGCGGTGCGGGATCTGCTTATGGACCGCTCCCCCCGGGATTTTGACGTGGTCTGTTCCGCTGAAGCCGGTGAGGTGGCGAGGCTGTTTGAAAAGACCCTTCCTATCGGTATAAAACATGGGACTACAGTGGTCATGGTGGGCGATAACCGGGTCGAGGTCACCAGCTGCCGGGGGAGTGGTGCAGGTGGCGGCTGGGCTGTGCGGCTGCAGGAGGATTTGCTGCACCGGGATTTTACCGTCAATGCCATGGCTATTGACGGCAGCGGCGCACTTATCGATCCCTGGGGAGGCCGGCAGGATATTGCCGCCAGGTTGATCAGGGCGCCTGAAAACCAGGCCGGAGAGCGCTTCCGCGAAGATCCCCTGCGCATGCTGCGGGCGGTTAGACTGGCTGCGGTTCTGGATTTTCGACTGGATGACAGTTTGAGCCCCGCCATGGAAGAATGTTTGGACTTGATAGACAGTGTTGCTGCGGAGAGAATCAAAGAAGAGTTGGCTGCTATTCTGGTATCGGAGCACCCCGCCAGGGGCCTGCGGCTTATGGTTGAAACCGGCCTGATGCAACGAATCATCCCTGAGGTGATGGCCATGGTAGGGTTTGAACAGCACAACCCGGCCCATATCAATGATGTGTTCAATCATTCCCTGGCGGTAGTGGAGAATGTGCCTGCACAGCTGGAAATCCGTTTGGCGGCCTTGCTCCATGATATCGGCAAGCCGGCTACTTTTACCATGGACAGCCGCGGTATCGGCCATTTCTATCATCATCAGCAGGAAAGCCAGCGGCAGACCTTGCAGATATTGAAGCGCCTCAGATTCAGCCGGGCCGTTGTCGATAAGGTCAGCACACTGGTCGGGAATCATATGTACTGGCTGACCAGGCCTGACCGTGAAGCGGTCATCCGGCTTCTCATCCAGGTGGGAGAGGACAACCTGCCCGATCTTTTCACACTGCAAAAAGCCGATATCAACGGCAGCGCCTCTTTTCATGACAGTTCTTTTATCGATCAGGCCCAGCGGATTTACCAGAAAGTGGTTGATAGTCAGGCTCCTTTGAACATTAAGGATTTGGCGGTCAACGGACGCGATCTGATGGAGATCGGCTACCAGGCTGACGCCAAACTGGGCCAGGCCTTGCGGCTGCTGCTGGAAATGGTGCTCAAGAACTCTGTGGAAAACCGGAAAGAGAAGCTCCTGGCAGCGGCCCGGGAGCTGCTGGCCGCCCCATAATCATATTTGCAGCTCCCAATGACCAAATCACCTGGTTTTGGGCTGATACCCAGCACTATTTATCCTGTCGTCCGCCTAGTTAAGACCCCTTGATTCCGGCCTGCATAAAGATGCGGCTTCATATTGGCAGCATAACTTGAAACAAGCAGGGAATAATCAAGACCGGCCGCTTGCCGCAGCCGGTCCGGTGATCTTAGGGAAGAAATAATGCCCGGGATTCAGTTATTCTTCAGTTAGTGATAAATCGGTAATCTTCCAGTTTCCCTCGATTAAGCGGGATGTGATCTGATAAATGTAGCTGTCACCGGGTTGATAACAATCTGCCAGGCGGACCTTAATCAGGGTGCAGTCCTCTTGCGGGATTATGGCGGCTTGAGCCCGGTCCGCCACGGTCAGCAGGGGAATGCCTTCACAGGGGATTATCCTCAGGGTGCCGTCAGGGCCGGTGAAAGTATAGGCTTTAAGGATGTCATCCGCAAGTCCCGCCTCAAAGCCCGCCAGGAGATAGTCATAGGCCTCGGCGTAGCTTCGGCCATGCCGGGAAACAGGGTAGATGTCGCAATCCTCGATATCGCTATCGCTGAAAAAAGATGACAATAGGTTAAAGGATTTAACGGCAGCTTCAAAAGCATCAGCCGGCTGCGCCGGTGCCGAACTGCTGTCCAAGGCTGACAGATTGGCAACAGGCCACATAACCAGACCGCTCCAACAGAGAAATAACAGCAAACCCAAGCCTGTCATGCTGATGCGCAAATAACCCTCGTCCTCTCTCCTGGGATCTATAATTCCCATTATAAGGATATGAATAGAGACCACAAGCAGAGCTTTCCGCCAATATCCCCTATTTGTCGGACCCCCGCACATCGGCTCGAACCGGCCGGGGTGAGCGTAAAGCACACCCCGGATTTACTGAGGTGAAATCGGCTGTAATTCGCATTTATAGCCGCTTCCACGGCTAGAGCGGAGGATCTGGCCGGACAGGTGTGAGCGGCCCGGCCCCATGGTTACCTTGCTGAACCTGCTCTGAATAGAGCCGGGAGGCCGGCGGCCGGTATCGCAATTAATATCCTGGTGCCGGTTATTGGGGGAAAAAGGTCTTATTGCCCCATATTCCTCAACTGTTCTACAACCGCCAGAAACTCTGCCTCCACCTTGAGATATTCGACCTCTTTGCAGCGGCGGTCGATCAAAGACAGCTCGCTTAACAGGCGGTCTTTTTTCATCTCCAGCTCCATGCGCCTTTCGGCAATTGCATGCCGGCGGAGCGAGCTGCGGTCAAGCTGGTATTCTGCATAGGATTGAGGATGAATCATTATTTTCCGGTTCTCAATGATCCATACCTGATCGGCCACCCGCTCCAGCAAATAACGGTCATGGGAGACCACGATCAGCGAACCGCCGAAGGCTGTCAGGGCCTGTTCCAGCTTGTGGCGGCTGTCCGCATCCATATAATTGCTGGGCTCATCCAGCAAGATCAGATCGGAGCTCCCCAGGAGCAATTTGGCCAGGGCGACCCTGAGCCGCTCGCCCATACTCAACACCCGGCAGGGCTTATAAACAGAATCACCGGTAAACAGCAGGTCAGCCAAAAGATTCCGTACCCGCTGCCGATCGGTGCAGAATGCGCCCGCTTCCTGCAAGACCGTGCGCTCCTGGTTGAGGGCCTTCATTTCCTGCTCCAGATATCCCACCTTTAAGGAAGGGGAGAGCCACAGCGAGCCTTCGTCCAGGGGCTCTAACCCGGCGACGATGCGCAGCAAAGTGGTCTTGCCGCTGCCGTTAGGGCCTGTCAGGGCGGCCTTCCGGCCGTGGCTCAGGCTGATTGCGCTGTTGGTAAACAGCGTTTTGCCGGGAAAAGATTTGGATAGATCTTCGCCCCATACAATGCAGTTGTTGGAGCGCCTCCCGGCGGTGAAAGACAGGTCGATGCCCCTGGCTTTGCGGGGACGGGCGATACGCTCCTCCTGCAAGCGTTCCAGGCGTTTGATATTGTTTTTAACCCGGCTTTCCAGTTTTTTGGCCTTGCCCCGGAAAAAAACCTTGCCGCCTTTTTTCAGCCCCAGATCCGCCGCCTTCTGTGCGGCCTTGCGATGAGCCTGCCCCGCCCATTGCTTCTGCTCTTCAATAGCCTCCTGAAGCTTGCGGGCCTGTTTTTCCTGATCGAAATAAAGCCTGGTGTCCTGTGCCAGTTTTTTCAGCCTGGCCTGATAGAAATCCGAGTAGTTGCCTGGATAAGCGGTAATGCCATGCTGGGACAGTTCCAGTACCCGCCCGACGGTCCGATCCAGAAAATAGCGGTCATGGGACACCATGATGACAGTATCTGGAGAATCATTTATATAGGCTTGCAGCCACTGCAGGTTTTCTATGTCCAGGTGATTGGTTGGTTCGTCCAATAACAACAATTCCGCCTCCGCCAGCCACAGCCCGGCCAGCTGCAAACGGGTTCTTTCCCCGCTGCTCAGATTCCCAAGGGGCTGCTCTTTGAGCTGGCGGAAAGCAAATTGCTTAAGGGCTTCGTCTGCTGATCGATGGCCTGACCCTGATAAATGAGCCTCTTGCAGCCACTGCCCCACGGTCAGATTGCGGCCGCTGCTAAACTGCTGCGTCATCAGCCTGCACACAGTCCCGGGCTTGATTTTAACCTGACCAGTCCCGGCCCGATCAATTCCGGCTATAATCCGAAGCAAGCTTGACTTTCCGACCCCGTTAGGACCCACCAGGGCTACTTTTTCGCCTTTTTGCACTTGGAAGCTGACACCGCTGAAGATGTCATTTTCCCCAAAACTCTGACTGACATGATCTACAGATAACAAAAGCATTCAAACCACTCCTTATGGCCTGAATGCTACTTCCGATAGGGCCGGTTCCATACAACCAAGAACTCAAGGCGATATCATTCACCTGGTCTGAACCGAATATAAACAATCCAAAGAAACCGGCTGCACCGGACAGTAACATCCATCATCGATATGAGTTTGATGTTACTTAATTCCTCACCGGCTTCTCCTTTCTGCTCAGACCTTTTTATTAATATATTATGTAAACCAGTCCCGGTCAAGGTTGCGGCAGGCTAAAGCCTGCAATGTTTTGGATTGCCGGAACAATCCATGCCCGCTTATCCGCCGGGGCTGAATCCAAAGCCAAACCACGATTTAACCGAACTTAGGTATCGTTTCAAAGCAGGATGCGCATAGCGAGTCCGAAGCTGCCGCCGGCCGAAAGAGTATTAACGGTTCGGGCATCGGCCGGCATGCGGTGATACAGGCTATATTTCGTAGAAACAGACCCCCAAAAGGCCGGGACCGGTGTGAACCCCTAGAACCGGGGTTATCTGTGAAGCCGTGATTTCTCGGATATTGGGGAACTGTTTGAAACGCTTCACCAGGAGTTCAAATTCCTGCGGCGCTCCGCCATGCACTACCCCCAGATTGATTTCCCGCTCCTGCACTGCTTTTTCAATTATTTCCACCAGCTTCTCGATGGACTTGCGCCGGCCTTTGGCCTTACAATAGGTGAAATACTCGCCCTCTGCATTTACCGATATCACCGGTTTTAAGTGCAGGAACTCCCCGATCATGCCGGCGACTTTGCCGATGCGCCCACCTTTGCGCAGGTATTCCAGGGTGTCCAGTATGTAATAAACCCGGGCTTTTTCCTGCAAGGCCTGCATATTCTCCAGGATGGAGTCGAAGTTCCATCCTGCTTTGATATTGCGGGCAGCATTGATGACTAGCCAACCGGTCCCCATGGAGAGGGTGCGGGAATCGATGACCTGAATCCTCAGATTCTTGATTTCATCGGCCACCATTTTGACAGATTCATAGGTGCCAGATAAGGCGCTGGAAATATGCAGTGCAATACAATGAGTGAAGCCCTCCTGGATCAACTCCTCAAATGCGGTGCGGATGTCATGAGGGGAGGGCATTGAAGTAGTGGGTATTTCCTGGGGCATACGGCTGTAGACCTCATCCGGCTGGATATCGATCCCGTCAGCATATTCGCGGTCAGGATAAATCACTCGAGCCGGGAGCACCTTGATGCTGTGCTCCTCGGCGAAATTCCGGGGCAGGTCGCTCATACTGTCGCATACCAGGGCAATTTTCTCCGACATATTTCGGTCTCCTCGACAATTTATTTATTGCTTCCATTGTAGAGTAAACAAAGCGGCCGGTAAAGCTAGTTTATGGCTTGAAGTTGACATTTACACACTAAACCCGTAAAATTTAACGGGTAAAGCATTTTTACTTTACATAGAGGTACTGGCCATGCTGGAAAAAATGGAGCGGGTCATCATGCAGAAGGATCTGTATGGCCCGCTGTTAACCGAAAAACAAGCTCAGGTTTTGGCCTGGCATTATGAACAGGACTTGTCATTAACCGAAATCGCTGAGCAAATGGAGATAAGCAAACAGGCGGTATACGACCTGTTGAGACGCAGCGAAACAACCCTTGCCGGGTATGAACGGCGGCTGGGGTTGGTGCGGCGCTTCAAAGAGATTCGGCAAGAGCTGGAAGAGGTTTGTGCATTGTTGGAAGGTTCCTGTGACCATGATACTCATACTCGGGCTGTGAATACCCTCAGGACTCTTTTGGAGTCTATGTAAAGGAGAGATACTGTGGCTTTTGAAGGTTTATCGGATAGGCTGCAAGGAGTTTTTAAGAAACTGCGCGGAAAAGGCAAAATAGGTGAAGAGGACGTCAAGGTGGCCATGCGTGAGATCCGCCTGGCCCTACTGGAAGCCGATGTCAACTTTAAAGTAGTCAAGGATTTTGTCGGCCGGGTTAAAGAGCGGGCCGTAGGGCAAGAAGTCCTGCAGAGCTTGACCCCGGGTCAGCAGATCGTAAAAATTGTGCATGATGAAATGACGGCTCTGATGGGTGGTTCGGAAAGCAAGCTCAATCTTTCCTCGCGCAACCCTACCGTGCTTATGGCGGTGGGCCTGCAGGGGGCAGGCAAAACCACCACTGTCGCCAAACTGGGTAAAACTCTGGTCAAACAAGGCCGCCGCCCACTCTTGGTGGCCTGCGACATATACCGCCCGGCAGCCATCAAGCAGCTGCAGGTTTTGGGAGAACAAACCGGAATCCCGGTATACAGCAAAGATAAAGCCAACCCGGTAGACATCGCCGAATCTTCAATGGAGTATGCCCGCGCCCACAACCGGGATATAGTGATTCTGGATACCGCCGGCCGCTTGCATATAAATGAAGAGATGATGGATGAACTCAAAACCATTCAGGCATACGTCAAGCCTGATGAAATCATGCTGGTGGTCGATGCCATGACCGGACAGGATGCCGTCAATGTGGCGGAACACTTTAACGCTCAACTGCAGTTAACCGGGGTGATCCTCACCAAGTTGGATGGAGATACCCGCGGTGGCGCCGCTTTATCAGTTAAAGCGGTTACCGGCTGCCCGATTAAATATGTGGGTATGGGCGAAAAACTCGATGCCTTGGAAATCTTCCATCCCGATCGCATGGCTTCACGCATCCTGGGGATGGGGGATGTGCTCAGTCTGGTTGAAAAGGCCCAGGCCAACATCGACCGTGAGAAAGCCCTGGAAATGGAGCGCAAGATCCGCCAGCAGGAATTTACCCTGGAGGATTTCAAAGAACAGATGCAACAGGTAAAATCCATGGGGCCGCTGGAAGAACTGCTCGGTATGATTCCCGGTATGGGCAAGCAGCTTAAAAATATGCAGGTCAATGTGGATGAAAAAGAGATTGCACACATCGAAGCCATAATAAGTTCGATGACTCCGCAGGAACGCAGAAATCCCGAGATTCTCAACGGCAGTCGCAAAAAACGCATTGCCCGCGGCAGCGGCACCCGGGTGCAGGATGTGAACCGTCTGGTCAAGCAGTTTGAAGAATCAAGAAAACTGATGAAACAGTTTTCGGAAATGGGGAAAAAGGCCAAAAAGGGCGG
>NZ_DIPG01000007.1:25443-39846 GCF_002426325.1 Syntrophomonas sp. UBA5494
AAGAAAAGACCTTTCTACCGCGTGGTGGTAGCTGATTCACGGGCGCCCCGGGATGGACGGTTTATCGAAGAGCTGGGTTATTATGATCCCAATACCGACCCGGCTACCGTCAAGATAGATGAGGCCAAAACCCTGCAATGGCTAGCCAGCGGCGCCCGGCCTTCAGATACAGCCAAGTCTCTGTTGAAGAAGCAAGGTATCATGGCCAAGTACAATGAAAGCCGCAAGTAGCCGATACAGGGGGTGAAAGCTATCATGAAGGAACTTGTGGATTATATCGCTAAACTGCTGGTAGACAAACCCGAAGAGGTCGTGGTGAAGGAGACCGAAGACGATAAATCCGTGCTCATTGAACTGCGGGTAGCCCCGGAAGACATGGGCAAAGTTATCGGCAAACAGGGTAAAATCGCCAAATCCATTCGTACCCTGACTAAAGCCGCCGCAGCCAAAGAAGGCAAAAGAGTTGTAGTGGAAATTCTTCGATAGGGCTTAATAAGCCCTATCGTTTTTCCTTAGAGATCAAGGGAGCTTTTCCCGCCGGCAGAGGAATTGATATATGGATGACAATCGGGTCAGTATAGGCAAAGTGGTAGGCGTCTACGGAATCCACGGTTGGGTCAGGGTTTTCCCTCTAACCGATTTTCCGGAACGTTTCAAAACACTGCAAAGGGTTGGCCTGAGAGGACCCGGGATGGAGCAGATTTTGGAAGTGGAAGCATCCCGGCCCTATCAGCACGGCTATCTGTTAAAATTCAAGGGAATAGACAGTCCTGAAGCAGCCAGGGTACTCCACCAGGCCTTGCTGCAGATTGATGAAAAAGAGATCTATCCCCTCCCTGAAGGAGTATATTACCATTTTCAGCTCCAGGGACTCGCGGTCTATGATGAAAGGCTGGGGCACCTGGGCGAGATATCAGAAATACTGGAAACCGGGGCCAATGACGTCTATGTGGTTGATTCGCCGCGTTTCGGAGAAATATTGATCCCGGCTATTAAAGAAATAATCCTGAACGTTGATGTGGAGGCCGGTCACATGCAGGTGGCACTCTTGCCCGGATTGATCGATAAGGGCCAAACCCGGTAAAGCGTGTAATACGGACGTTTCAAAACGGAGTGTTTTAGTTGAGGATAGATATTCTAACCCTTTTCCCCGGCATGTTTGATTCTCCATTCGCGGAGAGCATCATCAAAAGGGCCGTCGACAAAAGCATATTGTACATAAAAATAACCGATATCCGCAGCTTTGCTGAAGGGAGGCATCTGCAGGTGGATGATTATCCCTATGGAGGCGGGGCTGGCATGGTCATGAAGGCGGATGTGGTTTGCCGGGCTCTGGCTGCCCGGCGCACCTCATCAAGCCATGCCGTCTATCTTTCCCCGCGTGGAAAACGGCTTACCCAGGAAAAGGTTCGGGAACTCTCCGAAATACCGCATCTTATTCTGTTGTGCGGGCATTATGAAGGCATTGATGAGCGGGTCATGGCGGAGATCGACGAGGAACTGTCCATCGGCGATTACGTCCTGACCGGCGGGGAACTGCCGGCCATGGTCCTGGTAGACGCGGTGGCCCGGTTGTTGCCGGGGGTGTTAGGGGATGAGCTGTCCAGTGAGGAAGAGTCTTTCAGCGCCGGCCTGCTGGAGTATCCTCATTTTACCCGTCCAGCGGCATACAACGAAGCCGAGGTTCCGGCGGTTTTACTCTCCGGGCACCACGAGAACATCCGCCGCTGGCGCCTGCAGGAAAGCCTGCGCCAGACCCTTTTGAAAAGGCCGGATCTGCTCTTGCAGCATCAATTTACCGAGGAGGAGCGCCGGCTTCTGGAAACCATCCTTTTTGAACGAAAGCAGGTGGACTAATGGAAGGGGATAAGGTTTACGTGGCTCTGCTGCATTATCCCATGTATAACAAGCGCATGGAAATCGTGGCCACTTCCATCACCAATCTGGATCTGCATGACATAGCCCGGGCCTGCCGCACCTTTAAGGTTAAACGTTTCTTTGTGGTGCACCCCGCCGGCGAGCAGCAGCAATTGATACAGGATATCCTGGGGTACTGGCAGGAGGGGTTTGGCGCGCAGTATAACCCCGACCGCCGCGAGGCCATGTCTACCATTTCATTGTGCCATGACCTGCAGGAGGTCTTGATGCGGATAGGGCAGGAGACCGTTCAAGAGGTCAAGACCGTAGCCACAGATGCCAGGACCTATCCCAATACCGTATCCTATCGGGGCCTGCGCGCTGAAATCAACCGCCGTGACAGGACCTGGCTGTTGCTGTTCGGAACCGGTTGGGGCATGAGCCGTGAATTGATGGCCATGTGTGATTATATACTGGAGCCCATCGGCGTTGACAGCGATTATAATCATCTCTCGGTGCGCAGCGCGGTCTCCATCATTCTGGATCGTTTGCTGGGCGAGCCCTGGTTTAAAGACTAGCCGCTCCAATATGGCGGCCGGGCCCTTTATGCTACATAATCTCAATCGTTCCATAAACCACAGTTTCCGGCTAGTTTGCTTGTGGTATAACGATAATAATGATATAATCACTTTGTTCCATGTAAACAAAGGTGGTCCGCTACATTGATACGATAATGTAAGAACACCTTGTATAAGGAGGTAAAACCGTGCAGGACATCATCAGATCCATTGAGGAAGAGCAGATCAAGAAAGACCTTCCCGATTTCAGGCCTGGGGATACCGTAAAGGTCCATGTAAAGGTCGTGGAAGGCAACCGGGAAAGAATTCAGGTTTTTGAGGGGACTGTCTTAAAGATCAGGGGTGCCGGATTATCCAGGACATTTACCGTGCGCCGCATTACTTACGGGGTGGCCGTAGAAAGAACCTTCCTGATTCATTCGCCGCGCATCGCCAAGGTTGAGATCACCAGAAGGGGCAAGGTGCGCCGGGCCAGATTGTTCTACCTGCGTGGCCTTACCGGCAAAAAAGCCCGGGTCAAAGAAAAACGCAGATTTTAGATTGATTTTAAGGAAATAGTATATAATGAAGTAACCGGAGAGAATACCTTATGGTATTCTCTTTATCTTTAACCGGGGAGGTTGCAGATTGATACAATGGTTTCCGGGCCACATGGTCAAAGCCCGCCGCGAAATAGAAGAAAATATCAAACTGGTGGACATCGTCATAGTACTCCTGGACGCCCGGGCGCCGATGGCCTGCCGCAACCCGGAGCTGGAGAAGATGATCCGCCAAAAAAGCCTTATCATGGTCTTAAATAAAATTGACCTGGCTGACGCGCAGGCTGCTTCCAGAAGCAAAGAGCATCTGAAGAAGCAGGGCTATTTGGTGGCAGCCATGGATTCCGCGCACTGCCGGGGCAGCAAACGAGTTTTGGATCTGACCAAACAGGTTTACGCCCCTTTGGCGGAGATGATGTTGCGAAAAGGGCGCCGTGTCAGGCCGGTTCGGGTCATGGTGGTGGGGGTTCCCAACGTTGGCAAATCAACCTTTTTAAACTGTCTGGCGGGGCGTAAAATGGCCCGGGTTGGAGAAAAGCCCGGAGTCACTCGCGGCAAGCAATGGCTGCGCATCAGAGAGGACATAGAATTGCTTGATACCCCCGGATTGATGTGGCCTAAAATTGAAGATGAAAAGCAGGGTTTAAAGTTAGCCTTGTTGAATATAATAGGTGAGAATGCATACCAGGAATATAATGTCGCCCTGTATCTGGTGGAGCTTCTCAAGGAACGCCACCCCGATGTTTTGCGGGAGCGCTACCGGGTGCAGAATGTGGATTTGCCTGTAGAGGATATACTGGCAGCGATTGCCGCATCCAGAGGCCTTTTACAAAAAGGGGGCCAACCCGATCTGGACAAGGCCAGCCGTCTGGTGTTGCAGGAGTACCGTCGCGGGACAATGGGTTCTATAAGTCTGGAATGAGCCCGATAAAATCTGGGGGAAGAATATAGCAAATCTGATAATATTGCACTTTTAAAAAGATTTTAAAAAAAAATTTACACGATGAAGCATGTGATATATAATATACATTAATATAGTTGGGATACAAACAATCCCCAGCACACCTCAGAGATATCAAACCTACTTATAAAAATTAATAAGCAAGCCGATACAACACTTATTATTACACCATTCTTTGCAAAAGCCGGCATTACGGCTCGTTTATTCAGCGAGAGCCTTGAGCCCCTGCGGATTTTAGTTATCATGTCCATGTTAACGGAGAGGGGGTGAACGGCAGGCCGTTATGTCCTACAAGGCCGGTACGGGTTATGAGTACCAACCCGTACTGAACGCAATTTCTCTTTATCAACTTTCTCTTTAACTTGGAAACAGTGCATCTATCTCTAAATCCATGCCCGCTGCCTGTATCAGTGAGGCTGGTATCAGCGATTGGTGAACGACCGCCAAGGAGTATTGCCGTATTATTGTCTACCCACAACTGGAAATGGAATGCATGCAGGCAGATCACCCCCGGTGTATCTGTGCTGCGACCTACCAGAAGGAGAATTATGCTATGTCCATTGAAGTACGAGCAGACAACTTAGCCAAACAAGGCCTTATTATGGTAATAACCGGCGACGGTAAGGGCAAAACCACCGCGGCTTTTGGCCAGGCTTTAAGGGCCTCAGGCCATGGTTACCGGGTCTGCATCATTCAATTCATGAAAGGCCGGCTTTATGGTGAAGTTCTGGCCATTCAGAAATGCCTCCCCGATATTGATTTGTACCAATACGGGCTGGATAGTTTTGTGATGCGTGACAAGCCGGCTCCTGTCGATGTGGAGCTTGCCCGGCAAGGGTTGGAGAAAGCCAAGGAAGTAGTTGCGAGTGGCAAGTATGACATGATCATCCTTGACGAAATCAATGTAGCAATGGACTTTAAGCTGATTCCCGAAGATGAAGTGTTGGCTTTGCTGGAAAGTAAGCCGGCCGAGACGGACATCATTCTTACGGGAAGATATGCCGCCCCAAGAATTCTGGAAAAAGCTGATATGGTTAGCGAGGTTAGGGAAATCAAACACCATTACAATGCCGGGGTAAGAAATCAAACCGGTATTGAGTATTGACCCACACGAGCTGGGTAAGGGGTAATTAAAAACTAATTGAGGAGGGGTAACATGTTATTTACCCAAGAATTGTTGGACCAATCAAGTCTGCTGCGTAAGAAATGGGAAGATGAAGTAAAGCGCGTCGTCTCCAAGAACCCGGACCAGAAAGCCGATTGGAGTACCGTTTCCGACCTGGGAATCAAGAGGATTTATGGTCCCGAAGACATCGGCGGTATGGATTTTGAGAAGGATATCGCCTATCCGGGCCAATTTCCGTTTCTGCGGGGATGCCAGGCGACTGGTTACAGGGGCAAATATTGGACTTTCCGTATGTTCTCCGGGATGGGTACTGCTGTAACCACCAATGAAAGATGGCATTATCTGTTAAACAATGGTCAAACCGGTCTCTCCACCGCTTTTGACTTCCCCACTCTGATGGGCTATGACACCGACTCCCCCAAGGCCAAAGGCGAATGCGGCAAATGCGGTGTTGCCATTGACACCATTGAAGACTTCTTTGACCTGACCAAAGGTATTCCGCTGGGCAAGGTTTCCACCTCCATGACCATCAATCCGCCGGCTACCATTCTATGGGCTATGTATTGCGCTACCGCAGACATCCAGGGTATTCCTTTAACCCAGTTGTCCGGTACCATTCAGAATGACATGCTGAAGGAGTTTATCGCCCAGAAGACCTTGATGTGCCCGCCCGAGCCCTCAGTTAAACTGATCTCAGACACTATCGAATTCGGCACCAAATATGTTCCCAAATGGAACACTGTCAGCATCAGCGGCTATCACATCAGAGAAGCCGGCGCTACTGCTGTTCAGGAATTGGCCTTCACCCTGCGCGACGGCATGGAATATGTGGAAGACGTTATCAGAAGAAAAGGCCTGCCGGTTGACAGCTTTGCACCGCGCCTGTCCTTCTTCTTCAACTCCCATATCGACTTCTTTGAAGAAATCGCCAAGATGCGCGCCGCCAGAAGAATCTGGTCTCGCGGCATGAGAGAACGCTATGGCTCCACTGACGAGAGATCCTGGTGGATGCGCTTCCACACCCAGACCGCCGGCTGCTCACTGACTGCGCAACAGCCTTACAACAACGTGGTCAGAACCGCCACCGAAGCTCTGGCTGCCGTGCTCGGCGGAACCGCCTCACTGCACACCAACTCCCTGGACGAAGTGCTGTGTCTGCCTTCCGACCATGCGGTGCAGATCGCGCTCAGAACTCAGCAGATCATCGCCGAGGAAACCGGCGTATGCAACACCATCGACCCCTTGGCAGGATCCTATTTCGTAGAAGCACTGACCAACGAGATGGAAGAGCAAGCTTGGGATTACATCCACAAGATCGACGAACTGGGCGGCATGGTGGCGGCTATCGAAAAGGGCTTCCCGCAGCTTGAAATCTCCGACGCCGCATACAAATTCCAGCGCCAGATCGATGCTGCCGAAAAGATCATGATCGGCGTCAATAAGTACAATGTGGAAAATGAAGAAGTGGACATTCCTCTGGTAGAAATTGATGAAACAGTTGAACAAGAACAGCTTCAAAGACTGGCTGCCGTTAAGAGAAACCGCGACAGCAAGAGAGTCAAAGAGTGTTTGGAAGATATCAAGAAAGCCTGTGAAAAGGGCGAAAACGTTATGCCTTATTGCATCGAAGCCGTCAAGGCTCGGGCCAGCGTTCAGGAAATCTGCGATGTTTATCGGGAAGTTTACGGCGAGTACCGTGACCCCGGCATCTACTAGAAAATGTAGTTTAGAAGGAGGTTATTGTTAATGGCAAAGAAGATCCGTATACTACTGGCCAAACCGGGACTTGATGGACATGACCGCGGAGCAAAAGTTTTAGCAAGATGCTTCCGTGATGCAGGCTTTGAGGTTATCTATACCGGATGCCACAACACCCCTGAACAGATCGTTAACGCAGCCATTCAAGAAGACGTTGACATGGTCGGTTTGAGCTGCCTGTCCGGTGCTCATACCTATCTGTATCCTGAAGTTGTACAACAGTTAAAAGATCGCGGGGTAACTGATATTCCAGTTGTAGGCGGCGGCATCATCCCTGACCGTGATATGCAGCCTCTGTACGACGCAGGGTTAAAGGCCATATTCACTCCGGGTGCTACTCTTGACTCCATTGTGGAGTGGATTAATACCAACATAGCTGCTAAGGAGTAATAACTATGGAAGAACTAGGTAAAAGGGCGTTGACGGGAGACATTCGGGCTGTCTCCCGCCTCATCCGCAACATTGAAGACCAGGTCCCGAATACCCATGAAGCCATAAAGCATATATTTCCGTTTACAGGCAGGGCCCATGTGGTGGGTATTACCGGAGCACCGGGAGCTGGAAAGAGCACCCTGACCGACCAACTGATCTGCAGTATTAGAGCCAAGAATAAGACTGTGGGCGTCATGGCGGTTGATCCGAGCAGCCCCTTTACCGGTGGAGCCTTGCTAGGAGACAGGATTAGGATGTTGCGGCATGCCGATGATCCGGGCGTATTTGTTCGCAGCCTGGCCACCCGCGGTGCAATGGGCGGACTTTCCAAAGCGGTAGGGGATGGGATTCATGTCCTGGACGTAATGGGCAAAGACGTGATCATTGTAGAAACCGTTGGCGTAGGTCAGCAGGAAGTGGACATCATCAATCACGCTCATACCGTCTTGGTGGTACTGGTTCCCGGCATGGGCGACGAGGTACAGGCTATTAAAGCCGGTTTGATGGAAGTTGCCGATATATTCATCATCAATAAGGCAGACCGCGAGGGAGCCCGCAAGCTCTATAAGGAAACCCTGAGCATGATGGATATGGGCAAGTTCCCCAGTGGTTGGCGGCCTCCCATCGTGATGGTTGAAAGCAACCTGGAGCCCCATTCCTTTGCCAAAAGCGTCGATGAACTGTATGAGAAGATACAGGAGCATTATAAGTTCCTGTATAATAATAATCTCTTACAGGAAAGAGCTCAGCTAAAAGTGCAGACAGAGATCAACGATGCTTTGAGATCGGCCATATTAGAGCCTGTTTTAAACAAGCTCATCGAAACGGGCGAATTCGATCAAATGGTGCAGAAGCTGCTGAAGAAAGAGACCGACCCCTACACCCTGGCAGACGAAGTTGCAGCAAAGTATCTGATCAAATAGCCCCAAGGTTTAATACTATGAGGCAAGTAAAAGTATTGCTGGCTATGACCGGTTTGGATCCGAATAATAAGAGAATACGGTTGCTGGCCCGGTCTCTTAAGGAGGCCGGCGGGGTCGAGGTGTATTATTCCGGTATGTACAAAAGCCTGGAGGAGAACGCCGCTGAAGCAGTCAAGCTTCAAGTAGATCTGGTGGGCTTGAGTATATACACGGGATTACACCTGGCCGTATTCCCGGAAATGCGCCAGGCATTGGACGCTGCCGGCGGGAAGCATATCAGCCTCTTCGGCGAAGGGCTGATTCCGGCGCAAGATGCGGCGGCATTGGTGGATCAGGGCGCTGCATCCGCCGTGTTCGCATCTACGTTGCCGATAAACACCATCATCGAATGGATCACTACCAGGCCAGTTAGCTGAATAGGAGTAAGAAATTGTAAAGAAACCAGATATTCCTGATGAAAAACCGGAGGTACCGGGTGTGACACAACCATTGTTGATGCATATTAACAATACAGTTTTTCTGCGGGACGGCCGGCTGGTGATCGTTGATCGCCGCTTGTTTCCGCTTAAGACCGAAGAGTTGATATGCCGGGACTATGAGGAAGTTGCTCGCGGTATTGAGATGATGGCAGTTCAGGGCGCCGGTGACATAGCTATCACCGCTGCCTATGGTTTATATATGGCGGCCCGCGACCTTGAAAAGGAGCAGATCACCCCGGAACAACTCAGGATATCTCTTGCCATTGTTAAGGAACGGCTGTTTAATACCCGGCCCACCGGGTTTCACCTCGGAGCTCTGCTGGAAAAGATTTGGAGCCGCATTGTATGGGAACGAGGGGACATTGCGCAACAAATCATGGTTTTCATCGCGGAGGCGGTCGAAAGGCAGCAAAAGCGTTCCGAATTGACAGGCAGATGGGCAGAGCAGGTTCTGGAAGACGGTGATAAGGTGTTAACCCACTGCTTTCCAGGACCTGCCCTGTTATATATGCTGTATTTTGCTGCTGAGAATGGGAAAAGACTGTCTGTCATTGCCACCGAGACCCGGCCTTATCTGCAGGGGGCTCGCCTCACCGCGTGGTCGGCATCTCAACTGGGAATTCCGGTAACTTTGATTTCGGATAATATGGCAGCTTATTGTATGAGTACGAATATGATCAGCAAGGTATTCACCGCTGCTGACCGGATTGCTATGGATGGCACCGTAGCCAATAAAGTCGGAACCTATCAACTGGCCATCGCTGCCGGGTATCATCATTTGCCGGTTTATATACTCGGCTACGGAGGGCCGGACAGAAATTGCGTTGAGGGCCGAAACATACCCATTGAATACCGCGACCCCGAAGAGGTTACCAGTTTTAACGGTACCAGGATAACCGGGGATTTAGTTAACGGATTTTATCCGGCCTTTGACCTGACACCACCCCATTTGATTAAAGGAGTTATTACCGATCGTGGCATTTTTAAGCCTGAGCGGGTAGCGGACTATTGGGAGCGGAAATAGACCAAGTCCTGAAGCCCCGGCTCGGCTTGGCATTAAATAAAAGCTTACTGTATAGGGGGTAATATTATGGCCATTATTAAAGAAGACTATTTGCTTCCGTTGGGAAGGCAACTGTTTATTCCCAAAGAAGGAGCTGTCACCAGCAAAGAAGATCTTATCATCGAAACAGAAGGTGATTATATCTTGATTGACAGGCCCGATTGCGTCATCGTTAAGAATGATGATTGCTGTCGCAGCATTAAAATGACGATAAAGACCAAAGACTGATCCATGGTCAGATACGCTTCTCATAGATCCTCCCGGGTGATGACGGGAGGTCCTTTTTTTAGCTCATTGCAGGTAGAAATCATGACCGCAACGAATAGTAACTGGTAGAATAGAATTATATATTAACCCGGACTCCCTGCTTATCGCTGATGAATCAGTTCTGCCGGCTGCCTACCGGTGAAGCAGCGGCAACCGGGTCTCAAAGCGGCAAGGGCTGGGAGAACGGAGGGTCTGCTGCGTTGCGCGTGGCGTATAGACGTTTATATGGAGAGAGGAGGAGCACAAATGGCAACTATGGACAAATGGGATGAACAGTTTACCCAGGAAGATTTGGCGCGGTTAGTGGTTGATATGATGCATCGCACAGTTGTACATCATGTCTTCTGGTTTAAAGAGGTCGAACATCAAATGGGGACCGAAGAAGCCATGAAGATATTCGACACAGCTTATAAGCGGAGCTATGACACCCAGATGAAACGATTGGGTAAATTCTTTGGTTTTGAAATGGTGGAGGGAGTTCCCAAGCCGTTCCTGGAGATGCCCAGAGAAAAACTTTTGAGCTTGCTGACTGATCTGGGGGTCAATTGGCTGGCCGGCGACGGCATCTGGTTCCAGGCGGTCGAGTTTAAGCATGGCATGTATGACGCCAAACGCTGCAATGACACCTGTTGGGCCAAGTTCTCTCCCTTTGAAGCCTGGTCTATTAAACGCTATTTGAATCTTCCCGAACAGCCGGGGATCGAGGGCGTCAAACAGGCCCTGCAGTTGAGGATGTATGCGCGCATTAACGTGCAGTCCATCATTGATGAAGGACCGAACAGCATCGTATTCCAGATGAATGATTGCCGGGTGCAATCGGCCCGTAAGCGCCAGGGACTGGATGATTATCCCTGTAAATCTGCGGGATTGGTGGAATACAGTTCTTTCGCCCGTACCATCGATTCCCGGGTAAAATGCGAGTGTATCGGCTGCCCGCCGGATGAGCACCCGGAAGAATGGTTCTGTGCCTGGAGATTCTATATCCCTGAAGAAGCCTAGAATATGGACACCCTGCTTTAAGCAGGGTGTTTCAGACCGTCGACAAAAGCGAAGAACTGCGTTGCTCAATAGGTTCGCTCAATCAACGTACTATTTGTACGACTCAATCGCGGACCTATTGAGCGCCTTGCTCTTCGCTTCCGTCCCTCGCTCTGCCCAGCTCGTTGACTTTGTCAGCAAACTGCACACCTTGCTTTAAGCAGGGTGTTTCCTTAAGGAAGGGGATTGCGGTGCGTAAGATATTAAATATAGTCTTTGCACTTGTCTTAGCCGTGGGTGGTTGGACGGCTTATTCCTGGTACGGCGGGACGCTGTTTGCGCCGGAGGCTGTACCTGTCGCCTATCAGCCCCAAACCGATAACAAACGACACCTGACTATAACTGCGGCAGGTGATTGTTTGATGCACAACACCCAGATTTGGGCGGGGCAGGAAGGCGATATATTCAACTTCGATCACTTTTTCCAAGATATTGCGCCGTATCTGCTGGAGGGCCAGATTACCAGCACCTGTTTTGAAGCCCCCATGGCTGGAGCGCAGGCGGTTTACACCGGTTATCCCTTGTTCAACAGCCCGGATGCCATGGCCGATACCTTTAAGAATGCCGGCTTTGACATCGTCGTAACCGCCCATAACCACATTATGGACCGGGGCGTCAAAGGCGCCCTGCGCACCATGGAGGTTTTGGAAAGTCGAGGCCTGGATGCGTTGGGAACTTACAGTGCCGCCGAAGACGGGCGTAAACCGGTTATCAAAGAGGTCAGCGGGATTAAGGCAGGTTATCTGGGCTATACTTACAGCACCAATGGCATTCCGGTTCCAGATGATTATGAGTACATGGTGAATTTCATCGATCGGGATAAAATAGTGGCCGATATAAAGGATTTGCGGCCCCAGGTGGATATTGTGATTCTCGTTCTGCACTGGGGAGTGGAATACACCCCTCTTCCCACTCCGGAGCAAAAGGAAATGGCCCGTCTGTTTCTCGAATCCGGAGCAGATGTGATTTTAGGCAGCCACCCCCATGTTATTCAAACCATGGAAGTAGTAAACATCAATGATGAACCCAAATTCGTAATCTACGGCATGGGCAACTTTATCAGCCATCAAAACGGCCAGGAACGCAACAGCGGGATTGTGCTCAAGATTGACTTCAGCAAGGATTTAAGTACCGATCTCACCCAAATTGAGAAGATTGATTACACCCCTACTTTTTCACATCATTATAAGGCAAACGGCAAAACCCGATTCCGGGTGGTGGCGATCGAAGACACCATTCAACGCATTCGAGACGGGCAGGAAACCGTATTTACCAGTCAGGATATCCCTTTATTGCAGGCGGTGCTGGATGATACCCGCAAGCGGCTGGGTCCTTCCTGGCAAAGATCAGGCATGGCCAGAAATGAATAAACAATCTGCAAAACTACTTGTTGCATAATTACAGCATTTGCTGCATAATGGCAATAAGGTTGAATAGAGATATTATAATAGACCCCCTTGTAACTGCTTGAAAATTTATAATAAATCAGCACTCACAGATAAGATTAGATAACAGTATCCGGTTACATTGAATACACTCGCTTGGATTCCCACTATAGTGATAGAATATTGTTATAGCGCGCATTTTACCGTGCCGGCAACAGAAATAGGCCTGCAGTAAGATGTTAAGGGGTGGAGAATAGTAATGAAAGATCTGCGGTGCAAGAAGTGCAACAAATTGCTCTGTCGTTATCGGGATTGTATCGAGTTGGAGATCAAATGCCCCCGTTGCGGAACCGTAAACAGCCTTACCAGTTATGTTCACATCACTAAACCAAAGACCGCGAAAGAGGAGCGAAACGTAATACCGGTCAGATCCGACAGCAATGTTGGATGACTGGCTGAACAGCATTACATACATTGACGGTGGATAGCATTACCACCATGATACAATGAGGGCCTTCGAGCACCGGCAATAATTTGCCGGTATTTCTTTTTGGTGCAAGTTTACATATCAGCCTCAGGCGTTTAAGCAAATTGGGGTAAGGTCTAGTACCCGGGTCTTATCCTATCCTATAAAAATGGTGTTTCCCAATTCCCTAACTAACATATCCTCATTTGAGGAGGGCCGCAGAGCCCCGTCGCTAATAGACGGGGCTTTCATGTGCATGAGAGGAGGTGGACAGAAGCAACAGAATAAGTCTGGTTCTGTTTAAACCGGGCGGCGCCGAAGCAGGGAGGTGGTTCCCCAGGGGAATTGTCAACCTGAATCAGCAGTTGTCCCAGTTGTATTCTGTCCCTGATCGGTTGCATGTGACCGGGGTCATCCCGGAGACCTGCCTCAAAAACCACATGTAACGTTGCTCAATTTTGTGAAGAGTCGTAAAGAAGAGGAGGAGGAGAGTAATGGGTTCCATAAACCAACTTTCTCTGAAAGAAGCGGTCGCTCTGATTCAAGACGGCGATTGTTTGGCATTCAGCGGTTTTACTATCTGGCGCCGGCCCGCAGCTATGTGCTATGAAATCCTGCGTCAGGGCAAAAAGAATCTGCACCTGTTTGAAGTGCAGGGTGGATTCCACAGTGAAGTATTAGTCGGCGGCGGCGCCGTAAAGCTATGGGAAGGCAGCTGGATGGGCCAGGAAATCCTGGGAAAAACCGGCGTAAACCTTTCCAGAAAACAGGTTGCCGGCGAGGTTATCGTCGACGATTTGAGCCATGGCCACGCAGTAGCCCGGGTTATGGCCGGGGCAGTCAATGTCCCCTTCTTCCCCACTGCGTTAGCAATGGGAACAGACATCTTAAATCCTGAGTATGATGGATTTGCCAAAGCCGGTCTGCGCACCGGAGCCTATCCCAAGATCCCCAAAGAAAAATACGTTAAATTCAAAGATCCCTTCTATGACATGGGGGAAATGCTGTTGATGCCCGCCATTAAGCCCAATTGGGGCCTGGTCTATGCACCCATGGTAGGCGATGAAGGTACGGTCCGCGTACTGGCGCAGAGCTACAACGACTCAGATGTCATCAAAGCCTGTGACAAGGTTATCGTGGTCACTGAGGAAATAGTGCCTGATGAATACCTGCGCCGCGACCCGTCTGCCAATATCGCCACCGGGTATGAAATCGACTATGTGGTGGTTTGCCCCTGGGCAGCTCATCCCACCGGATCTCAGTACTATTATGACACAGATGCCGATTTCCTCAGGAGCTTCAACTCCAACACCAAGAAACAGGACGGCTTTGACAAATTTGCAGAAGAGTGGATTTTTGGGGTAAACGACCACTGGGAATACCTCGAAAAGCTTGGTGTAAAACGCCTGGAGACCTTAAGAGCCAGTCAGGCAACCGGCTATTCCAGCAGGGTGAAAAGGGGGACGAGATAAATGACTGCAAGCACTGAATACGCAAAAGTCGGGGAATTCAAACCCATAGACCTGCTGGC
>NZ_DIPG01000043.1:0-10125 GCF_002426325.1 Syntrophomonas sp. UBA5494
ATAAAGCTGAATAACGCCATCGGCCAGTCCTCGACGGAGCGGCCGGTTTTAGTCGATGATTCAGCCTTCAATCCCCTGCAGGTTGACAACCTGCAACAGGAGATTACCAGGATCTTGAACGACAGCCCCGAGCTATGGCTGGCTGAAAAAAACCTTGAAAAAGCTGAACTGCAGAATTTGTTGGCTCCTCTGTCCGGTTCTTCTTTACAGCCCAATGAAGTTCAGGAAAACAGCCTGTCAATAACCAAAATCAACACCAGTGACACTAAGATACAGATTATTCAAAATATAGAATCAAATTATTACAAAACCGTACAGCTGGAATCCCAATACCGGCAGGCCGAACAGACCTGCCAGACAGCTCAGGAAGATTTGCGTTATAAAACCTTACAGTTTAATCTAGGATTAATAGCCCGGGGTGATTTAATGGCAGCGGAGATCGCAGGGGACAACGCCCTTCGTTCGCTTAATGCACTCAAGCACCAGCATATCCTGTCCAAAATGGCTTTTGAGAAGCCCTGGGCGTCTTGATTCCCGGGATGCCTTCAAGCCGGTTAGGAGTATAGCAGCCAAATAGCGGGAGGAGTCGGTTTTGCGGTCCATTTTCGTAGTTGATGATGAAGAGAATATACGCTATATCCTCAGCCAGTACCTGGCGCGGGAAGGCTATCAGGTTGAGACCTTCGCTTCGGTTGAAGAGGTTTTGGTCCGGCTGCAATCGGGTTATCCGGATATGTTCATCCTCGATATCATGCTCCCCGGGAGGGACGGATTGGATTTCTGCCAGGAGATCCGCAGCCGCAGCGGTGTACCGGTGATTTTTATCTCGGCGCGGGGAGAAGAGGTCGACCGGATACTGGGCTTGGAGTTAGGCGGGGATGATTACATGGCCAAACCTTTCAGCCCGCGCGAACTTGTGGCCCGGGTGCGCTCCCTTTTCAGGCGCTCTTCCCTGGGGGCAGGCGCCAGTTTAACCCAGATGATAGATAATCTCGCCATCTACCCCACAGATCGGCGCATAATGGTTAACGGCAGAGAAATGATGCTGACTCCCAAAGAGTATGAATTATTGCTTTTGCTGGTAGAACAGCCCCAGCGCACCTTTACGCGCCAGGAGTTATTGGACCGGGTATGGGGCTATGATTACGTCGGCGGGACCAGGGCGGTAGACGACCTGGTCAAGAGACTGCGCAAGAAGCTGCGCGAACATGAGTCTCAGGTGAATATCAAAACCATTTGGGGATACGGGTATCGTCTTGATGATTAAATTTAACAGCATAACCAGCCGCATATTATTAACTTATTTTATTGTGGTGTTATGCAGTATCGCCATAACTGCCCTGGCCTTTCATTCCATTATGTATAAGGATCTGGAACGCCGGGCGGTGATGGGGTTAAGCAAACAGAGCAAGACAATTGCCATGGCTCTGGCTATACACAGCCCTGAATTAGGGCTGCCACAGGAGCGGCTCGGCCAACAACAGATATCATTGTTCTTTTCCGGACGACCGGTGGAAAGCGACTACCTGATTACAAATCCCCAAAAGATCATTATCTATAGCAGCAGCGATAAATACACAGTCGGAACTAATTTTATGGAGGTATTGCCTAAATGGGGCATTGTTTCACCGCCAGATCAGGCAGCTTTCCATATTTATCAAAGCGGCACCTTCATCGCGGTTCAAGAACACATCGTCCCCAAAGGGGGAAACATCAAGGGCAGTGTGATCACTTTTGCGGAGATCAGCGCACTGGAAGCATTAAACCGCGATATCATTGCCTTGCTTTTTAAAAGCCTGGTAATAGCCATGGCAGTGGCCATACCGGTAGCCCTACTGCTAAGCCGTCAAATAATAAAACCTATCAATTCTCTGCGCGAATACGCCAAAGCCATTGCCCAGCGCCGCTTTGACGTGCGCCTGGACCCCAAATCAGACGACGAACTTTCAGAGCTGGCACAAACCTTCAATGAGATGGCGGTGCAGCTGGAACGCTATGACTCGGGATTCAGGCACTTTTTCCAGAGCACTTCTCATGAGTTGAAAACCCCGTTAATGAGCATACAAGGATACGCGGAAGGTATAAGAGACGGGATATTGACTGGTCCCCAGGCCGCTCAGGGATTGGAAGTAATCTCCCGGGAATGCCAGCGTTTAAAATCAATCGTGGATGAGATGATTAATATCACCCGGTTCCAATTCAGTGAAGGCAAAAATACCTTGCAGCACTGTAATCTTGGACAGATTCTGGCCACTACCATGGAGTCCCTTAACGGGTATGCAGCGGAAAATGCCATTGCTGTGACAGCAGATATTCCCGTACTGGAGATCATTTCAGACCCTGAACAGCTGCGGCGCCTCTTCGGCAACATATTGGCTAATGCAATCCGCCACGCCCAGACTCAGGTTTGGGTTAAGGCTCGAATACTGCCTGATAAATCCGTCAACATACACATTGAGGATGATGGGCCGGGGTTCACTGCCCAGGATTTGAAACACGCTTTTGATTATTTTTACAAAGGTCCCCAGGGCCACACCGGTTTAGGGTTATCCATCGCCAAGATCATAGTCGAATCCCAGCACGGCGAGATCAGCCTCGGCAATCGACCTGAGGGAGGCGCTATTGTGGAGATTACCCTGCCTTTCAGTGCCTCCGCTTAGCATGGCGATTTATTCGGCCGCCAATTTGCCTGCCGTATTTAGCGGAGTGCTCAGGGTTTTCAATTCCAGCGCCAGCCCCGACACCATCAAGTACACCTCATCAGCATAAGCGGCCATGATCTGATTAGCCCGTCCCAAAACATCGCGATAGTCGCGGGACAGCCGGTCAGCCGGGACTATCCCCCACCCCACTTCGTTGGTGACGATTATCACCTTGGCTCTAGCATTTTGAGCGGTTTTAGCCAGTCTTTCCACACGCTGCAGGATCTCCTGCTGGTAAGCAGTGCTCTCCCGACCCAGCAGCCAATTGGTGACCAGCAGTGTAAGGCAGTCCAGAATAAATACCCGCTCAGGGGCATCATATTCTGCTATGGCCTGTGCAGGATCCAGCGCCTCCTCAATAGTAACCCAGGCAGCAGGGCGCCGTTGGCGGTGATGCTCCACCCTGACCAGCATCTCTTCATCCTGAGGGACGCAGGTGGCTATAAAATATACTGATTCTGCTACATTACGCGCCCAGAGCTCCGCGAAATGGCTTTTCCCGCTGCGGGCGGCTCCAGTAACCATGATGAGGCCTTTATTGCTCAACACCATCTGCCTCTCTTTCCATAACCGCCATAGCCTGTTCGGCACTCTCAACCAGATGAACCTGGCTCTGCAACAGCTTTTTATATATTTGGGAAGCTTCCCCGCCGGTGTAATCCCGCTCTGCAATGGACCCTTCATCGATAACTATGACTGGAGCCCCGCGTTCAGCCATTTCCAGGACCGCTTTCAGATTGGGCAGGTTGCCGCTGCCAAATGGAATGGGAGGCAGAATGGTATAATCAGCCTTGAGCATAGCCTGGCGGTTAAGTCGATCCTCCTCCAGGCCGATCTCACTGAAGGGGGCTGCTTCAACCACGCTGAAACCCTGCCGCTTGGCTTCCTGCCAGTCGGAATCGCCGATATTAATGACCCCGGCGCTGACCTCCCAGCCTTGTTCCTGAAGATAATGGAACAGCAGTCCGCAGGATCCCCCGCCCCCAACTACATGGACCCGATAATGAGTGGTATTGGGACGGTGAATCAAAGGCTGAATGAACAGCATCGGCCTGCCCCCGGGGTGGCGTTGTTCCACTTTTACCTCACAGCCATAAACCTCTTTGATCAGTTCTTCGGTTAGAACCTGGGCCGGACGGCCTGCCGTAAATATTTTGCCTTCTTTTAACACCAAAAGATTATCGCAGTATTGTGAAGCCAGATTGAGGTCATGAACCACCATCACCGCAGTGAGACCTTCTTCAAAACGCAGCTTATTCAATAGTTCCATTATTTCGATCTGGTAATTCAAATCTAAAAAAGAAGTGGGCTCATCTAAAAACAATACCTGAGGTTCCTGAGCTAGAGCCCGGGCTATGAGGACTCGCTGTTTTTCCCCCCCGCTCAATTCCGTGACCAGCCGCTGCGCCAGATCAAGAGTATTGGTCCGGCGCAAAGCCTCACAGACAATTTCACGATCCTGCGGGCCTTCTCTCTGAAAACGTTTTAAATGTGGAATGCGGCCCATCATCACCACGGCTTCTACTGTAAATGGGAAATCCAGGCCAGCCTCCTGGGGCACAACGGCCAGGTGACGGGCCGCCCGGGCGGGACGCATTTTATAAATATCTTCTTCCTGGAGCAGAATGCGGCCATGAAGAGGCGGGAGCACCCGGCTCATGGCCTTTAAAAGAGTGGATTTGCCGGAACCGTTTGGCCCGACAATGCCTAAAAACTCGCCTTTGGACACCTGCAAGGTGGCATCCGACAGCACCGTCGAAGATCCGTACCCGCAGGTCACTCCCAAAACATCCACGATCACTATGCTCACTCCCTTTTATACACAGCAGGATCATCTCTTAATCTATTTATACAAAGATGATTTTTGGCCTCGCAACAAATATATAAAGAAAGGCCCGCCTATCAGCGCAGTAACTACCCCTACCGGCAGTTCCTCCGGGGCTATTACGGTTCGGGCGATGATATCCGCTCCCACCATAAAGACAGCGCCGGTCAGAGCGACCATGGGAAGCAAGACCCGGTGGTCGGGTCCAATAATTAGTCTCACCACATGAGGTATTATTAACCCCACAAAGCCAATCAGTCCGGACACTGATACGGATGCCCCGATAAGCAAGGCCGCAGCTATGAGCAGCATCACTTTGACTCTTTCAACGTCAATACCCAGATGCTGGGCTTGTTCCTCACCAATCAGCATTCCGTTCAGTTCACGGGTATATAGAAACGCAATGGCGGTACCGATCACAGCATAAGGCATGAACATCCAGATATATTCCCAACCCCGGCTGGAAAATCCCCCCAAAAGCCAGAAAACCACCTGATGCATTTGATCACCACTATAAAACATGGCCAGAGACTGCAGAGCGGACAAGAATGAATTTACCGCTATACCGGCCAGGAGCAAGGTCATTACCGGCACCTTGCCTCCGGTGCGGGCCAGGCTGTAGACCAAAAAAATGGTCAACACCGCACAGACAAAAGCAAAGGCCGGAATGCTATAGCTGTACTTCAGACCGAGGCTCCCCAGGAGCAGAATAGCAGCCACGGCACCCAGGGCGGCGCCTGAGGAAACCCCGATCACATAGGGATCGGCCATGGGATTGCGGAACAGGCCCTGAAAAATGGCCCCGGCTACCGATAAACAGACGCCCACCATTGCCCCCAGCAAGACCCGTGGAAAGCGTATACTCCAAATTATGATGTCATGTGATTGCATCTGCCCGCTGTAACTGCTGCTGGAACCATTTAAATGACCGTTTATCAGGCTCAGCACTTCAGCGGGCGGAATCCAAACCGCGCCAATGCCGATGCCGATTAACATCAATATTATCAAGGACAGTGCCAGGAGGCCGATAATTATGGAAATAGGTTTTTTATGCTGCATCCATCATATTCCCTAATTGAACAGTTCCGGATGTACGGCCTGAGCTACGAGTTCCAGAGCATCAACGGACCTGGGTCCGTAACGATTGACCAGGTTGGCCTCCAGGCCGACCACTTTTTTATTCTGCACAAAGTTGAGGTGCTGCCAGCCGGGGCGGTTTAAAATCTGCTCGACAGTGGGGTTTTCGTTGTCTCCATGGCCGTACGAGTGCATCATTATATCAGGATTTTTGTCCAATATGATCTCTTCGTTAATCATTGGATACAGATCAGCGGAGGCGCCGATAATATTCTCCCCCCCGGACAGGGTGATCAGTTCTCCGATCAAGGTGTTTTGCGAGGCGCTCATAAGCGGTTCATGCCACACTTCGTAAAATACCCGGGGCTTGGGGCCCTGGGCCTGTGCTATTTTGGCGGCAACGCCGGATACGCGCTGCTGCAGGCTCCCTACCAGGTTTTGGGTGGTCTGCTGTTCTCCTGCAGCTCTTCCTATGGCGGTGATGGTGGAGAAGATTTCCTCCATGGTATTGGGACTGAATACCAGAACTTTGATATTTACCGCTTCAAGTGCGGTTACAGCCTGCTGGTGCATATCACCGGCCAATACCATATCCGGCCTGGCCTCAATAATTTTTTCCACGCTGGGCGTAGAGAATCCTCCGATCTTAGGCTTATCCAGAGCTTCTTCAGGATAGTCGCAGTAAGTGGTAACCCCTACTATGCGATCCCCCAGCCCTAATGCAAAAAGTACCTCGGTATGACTGGGCGAAAGCGAAACTATCCTTAACGGTTGTTTGTCCAGGGTAACTACCCTCCCGGCATCATCGGTGATAGCCATGGGGTAAGCCACACCCTGGTTATCATTCGCCTGGGGTTGCGGTTGAATCTTCTGGCAGCCTGCCAATCCCGCCATGAGTAGCAACAGCAATAGAACACAACCGGTTTTTTGCCATCTAAAATACACGCCTCGTCTCCCCTTCCCCCAAAAATATAGGTTTTTCTGATTCCCGGACCTTACCTCCCCATTTTATTGCAAAGCATTGCACTTTGACAACATGTCCCCGGGAGGGCTGAGGGCCGGGTGCTTAAAAGCCCGCATTTCAGCCTGGAGCGCTGTAAATATTTAGCATCGCCATAGCCTCTCTAACTTGCCAAACATTTATGAATAAATCAAAATAAGTATATAGACTTCGCTATTGATGATGCTGTGAAAGGATGTATCATATGCAGCTTGATACCCCTGACCTGGCCCGGTCAAATGAAGATCTGCGTTCACAGGTGATCGAGTTCTGCCGGGAGCACGGTGCAGATTTGATCGGCTTTGCCCCGGTGCAGCGCTGGGATGATTATGATGAGGTACCGCTGGAATTTCGTCCGCAGAGCCTTTTCCCCCCGGCTAAAACGGTCATAGTGATCGGCATGAGCATGCCTTTGCCGATTGTGGAGACCACTCCTTCCTTCCTGCACAAGGAGCTCTATACCGCCTGTAATCAGGAATTGGATGGTATTGCTTTTAATCTGACCCGCTTTCTCAACCGCCGGGGCATGGCTTCATATTTCTTTACCCGCGACGGCTACGGCAGTCTCAGCGCCCTCAAGAAAAAGCCTTATGCCGCCTTTGGCCACACCACCGCCGCCAGATATGCCGGATTGGGCACTATCGGACTCAGCCATAATTTGCTCACTCCGGAATACGGGCCCCGGGTGCGCTTCGTATCGGTGCTGACCGCCGCTGAGCTACAGGGTGAACCGGTGATGGACAAGGACCTCTGTATCAAATGCAATGCCTGTGCAAAATGCTGTCCCAAGGATGCGCTTAAAGCACGCGATGACCAGATTCGCGGGGATTACGATGTCAATCTCTGCATAGATCAGCACATTGAGCTGGTCAAACAAAGGTGCTATCCCTGTGGAATTTGCATTAAAGTATGCCCGATTGGCAAAGACCGGGCTCTTTATAAACAAAAGGGCATAGTAAAAAAGTACCTGAATGAAGCTGACGCACTGACTGCCAATCCCGACGACCCTGAATACAGAGCCTGGACACACGTGCGTCGTTATGGCTGCCGTTTGCCGGAATAGTGAATGGTTTCCAATGTGATGATTATATGATAAAGGAGGGTTTATTATGAATTCGTATGCTTTGGACCATTTCATTCAGGACATGGAGGACTTGCTGGAAGGCACTCCTGCCATACCGGAGATCATGGATGTGGGGGGGCGATACGTCAGCAAACTGCTGACCAACTCGACCTTATTAGATGAATTACTGAGTCGTCTAGTGCTGGATGACGGTTTTTTAAAGGCGCAGTATCAGGCTATCGACCCCAATGATATTATTATATACCGCAGTCCTCGCAGGAGCTTCTCCCTGCGCGCTTTTATCTGGGAACCCGGGGTCTGTTATCCTATTCATGATCACGGCTCCTGGGGAGTGGTAGGGGTCTATATGAATCCCATAAGGGAGCGCAAGTACCAGCGTCCGGACCACGGTGAAAAAAACTCGGCCCGGGTAGAGGTGAAATCCGATCAGGTACTGCTTCCCGGCCAGGTGACCACTGTTCTGCCTCTGGACGACGGCATCCATCAAATGGAAAACCCCGGGGAAGAAGCCGCGATTTCTCTGCATACCTACGGTGCTGCCATTCGGAAAGGCTACATACAATATTTTGATCCGCATTTTAATACGGTGAGGCGCGTATATCCGCCTACTTCCTACACCCGGGTCCTGGCCATCAGAACCCTGGGTTCCATGGCCCAGCCCTGGTCGAAGGAGGTTCTAAGAGAAGCTGCCGCGGGTAATATGCCTGATTATATAAAGGCCGAATGTTTAGAGGCACTTCAAAAATAATCCTAAAAAGAACGGTTTATGCATTTTAAACCATCTGCTTTGAGGGGCGGTTTGACTCCATAATACGGGGTTGAATGAGCCCCTTAGATTTTTGGGTTTCATTCCTTTTGCCTTTCAGAGCCATAACATTTTTTGGCGGAAAGGCTTGCCATCGCTGCCAGAATGTTAGTTGATATATCCATAAAGGCCAGGTCAAACTATCATAGTGACATTTTCAGCAAAGGAGCCAATCATGAAGCGTATCATTTTGATCATGTTTATTTCCCTGGCCTTTATCTCAGGGTTTGGCTGCTCCAATTCAATCGAGAAGAAGCCGGTCCTTTTAGACGATGAAATGAAGGCCCCTATTAAGAGCGCCCCCGCAGAGGTTGGACTTGAAGAATATGCGCCAACTACCGCCCCCCAGGGCACCCTGGGCTGGTATGTGATGCGCAGGCCCAATCATGAAACTCCGACAATTGACCGCAATATCGGCTTTAATCTCAGCGATTATAAGGCCTACTATATAGGCAGCCAGAACCAAACCATCTTTCTCACCTTCGATGAAGGCTATGAAAAGGGCTACACTGCCTCTATACTGGACACCCTGAAGGCTCACCAGGTTCCAGCCGCTTTCTTTGTCACCGAACCTTATATCAGGGAAAATCCCGACCTTATTAAACGCATGGTAGCGGAAGGCCACCTGGTAGTCAATCACAGCAAGACCCACCCATCAATGCCTTCGATAACCGGCAATCAAGAAAAGTTCAATCGTGAACTGCTGGATACCGCGCAGACTTTCAAGGATCTGACCGGCCAGGATATGCCCTTGTTTTTCAGGCCCCCCAAGGGTGAATACAATCAGACCAGCCTGCAGATGACGGCGGATCTGGGCTATAAAACCATATTCTGGAGTTTTGCATATGAAGACTGGCTGGTGGATCGTCAGCCCGATCCAGAAAAATCGCTGGATTTGATACTGAAAAATATCCATCCCGGCGAGATCATGCTGCTGCATGCGGTCTCAAAAACCAACAGCGATATCCTGGGCCGGGTCATAACAGGAGCGCAAGCCGAAGGTTATCGCTTCAGCACCCTGCATGAACTGGCGCCAGTCAAATAGAAGCGGCCGCAGCGGCAACAGATCTTGCAGCTACACAGTTCTTGATTAAGGAGGACGAAATATGCAGTTATCGCCTGGAGAACGCAGCATTTTAGCCTACTTCCCTTCCCGGGAAAAAGCTCTGCAGGCTTCCCGGGACATTCAGACCGCGAACCTGGTCAGCGATCTGGGCTCTATCCAAGTGGACGGCGTACACCGTTATTCCGCCGCCGTTCTTGACAATGGATATGACAGCCCCATAAATAAAGCCGCTACCCTATCCGGGGTCACCATTTACTCCAGTGAATCCGGCCCTGAGGGAGCCGATCCCTTGCTTGCCGCCGACCCATCCGCCAGCGGCTATGACAGCCCCCACGGGGTCACGCCCCAGGGAAAATCCATTTTACTGACCGTGGTGCTCAATCAGAATGATGTGCCCCGGGCGGTGGAATTAATCAAAAAGCATGGCGGAACTGTTTAGAGGGTTCCCAGGCTTAAAGGAGTATTGTTATGCTATTTCGCCGGCAGGTTGAACAGGTTATCGAACAGCAACGTTTGAGAAAAACTAAACCGGGGCTTGACCACAGCAGCATGGATTGGTGGGATCT
>NZ_DIPG01000043.1:10282-20693 GCF_002426325.1 Syntrophomonas sp. UBA5494
GCCGGTCTGTCCATCTTATTAGCCTACATTATAGGCGGTCTCATAGCCTTTAAGGTATTCAGCTCCCTGGCCGAGATGTCCACCCGCGACCCCCAGGAAGGTTCTTTTCGGGTATATGCCCGTAAAGCCTTCGGCCCTCAGATCGGGTTTACCAGCGGCTGGATGTACTGGCTGGCCGGAGTCTTGATCATGTCAACCGAGGTCACCGCCCTGGCTATTTTCAGCCAATTTTGGTTTCCTACCGTTCCCCTGTGGGTTTTTGCGGCCAGTTATTCAGCCCTGGCTCTGGCTATCAATCTGCTGGGAGTCAATGATTTCGGCAAAATCGAGTCGCTCTTCGGGGTAATCAAGATTTCCGCTCTGATCATATTCATCATATTCGGATTGCTGGTGGCTTCAGGCGCTATAAGTTTGATCCGCCCGCCCGCTTCCAACCCGGGCGATCTGATGCAATGGTTTCCCGCCGGGCTGACCGGATTATGGAGTGCCCTGGTTTTTGTGCTTTTCTCTTATGGCGGTATAGAAGTAATGGGGATTTTGTCTCATGAGCTGAAGCAGTATAAAGACATCGGGAAATCGGGGAAGGTTATGTTGACCTCTTTAACCGCAGTATACGCATTAGCCTTGCTGTTCATTTTTTTAATGGTTCCCGGTTATGCGGTGAGCACGGCGGAAAGCCCCTTTGTTACGGCATTATCTACTTTCGGTTTCGGATTTGCTGATTCACTGCTCAATATTATTATTATCAGCGCGGCTTTTTCCACCATGGTTGGAGCGCTTTTCGGAGTAACCAATGTGCTGGTTTCTCTGGCCAATGATCTTGATGCGCCATTGCTCCTGGCCTGGAGGAATAATCGCGGAGTACCCGTTCCCGCTCTTTCCCTTACCGGGTTAGGGCTGTTGTTTGCAATCGTCATGTCCTTTCTTTTGCCCAACACAGTCTACGAGTACCTGGCTACGTCAGCCGGAGTTATGCTGATATTGAACTGGATAATAATCCTCTTGTCCAATTTAAAACTTGATCCCCATTATGCTTCCCAACACCTGGGCATAACCATGAAGCGCCCCACCGGGGCATTGCTGTCATATGTGACTATTGGCCTGATCATCTTAACCATTGCAGGGGCCACCATTCACCTCAGCGAGCGTATCGGGGTTTTATTCAGCCTGAGCATGGCCAGTCTGATTTTTATCAGCGCCCGCATCAAGGAATTAAGCGGCGCACCCGGCGGTCTGGTGCCAGCCCGCAAACCCTATCGGGATGATTAGCTGGAAACGGAACAAGACCGTGCTCAAGGAGTTTATTATATATTTATTATCGCAAATAAAAAGGAGGCCGTTTTGGCCTCCTTTTTTCCGGAAAATCGCTATTTGGGGGCGAAGGTGCTGCAATCGGTCTGGTCCGAGTTACTGGCGTTTCGAGGCTGGATTTCAATCTGTGACGCCATACAGCAGTCTCCTTCTCCGTAATAATAACAGGTGTTGACAACACACCTGACTCCATCAAGCATGGAGTCCTGTTTCTTTACTTTGCCCTTCAAGATAACGCCTCCTTCATCTAGAACTAGGTATATTATTTGATAAATGCCAACCTTAATATACAAGCATCGCGATTGTAAATATTTCTTTGTTGGCACTTGCCTTGAAGGTTTTTTTATAGAGCTTTTGAAGTAATTGCGGCCTTTTGACATAGATTTTCAAAATCCGCTTCACCTGATACCGGCCAGGATTTTCTCCAACATCTCTCCCAGAGTAGCTTCTTCACTCTTGTCGGCATATTTTGCCTTGGCCACATCGGGGAAGCATTTAAAAATCCCATCTATGATCACCTCAGAATGCGGCGGACAGCCGGGCAGATGAGTGCCCAGATGCGCGTGATGCTGCTGGCACAGGCCCATGAAAATATTATTCTCCCCGGGATCAATTTCGCGATTAATGCTTGGTCCCAGAAAAACATGGACCTTCTTGGCAAAAGGACGATCGATCAAGAGTCGCTCAGGATTCTGAGGGTCTGCTTTGCGCAGCTTGCTGAGGGTAAAATGCAGGTAAGCCTTGCAGCCCGGGCAGGCTTCTCCAGTATGCACCTCAAAGTCCTGCCCGCTGCCGAGATCCAGCTGCGGCCGTTTGAAAGGGTCGATCAGATCTTGTAGAGGAGGGCCCGCCACATCGATCATATCGTTTTCGATAGGTCCGAATCCCTGCATATAAGCCAGTAGAACCGGGGGGGATTCAGCCGGGTTGAAGCCCATAATCTGCATGGCAACCGCATCCACTGCCACCGGATTAGTGCCCCCGATCAGTAGATTCATCACTTTGGGAGTGCCGGAGATGGGGCCGAAGTCTTCCTGTCCAACGGTTCCATCGATAATTATTAAGTCCGGTTGGACCAGATGGTTGATATTTATTAAACTCTGCCACAGTCCGAAGAAATGCGACATATATTTTTCCAGGGGCGGTACTGCACCCTGCAGGTTTTTGATGCTCAGGGAAACGGCCGCGGCAAAGTGAATTTTCATCACGGGCATACTGATAATCACATCGGCTTCTTCCAGCGTGACCGGAATCTGCCGCGACTGCATGCGTTTGCCGCCAGGAACCGCTTTTTCAATCAGTTTATCGGTATTTAAATCCACCAGACTTACCCGATCAGGGTCCAGGGCCACCACCTCATCATAGCCATAATGAGCAAACATCTTGGTGGTGGCGCTGCGGTTGATGGAAGAACCTTCCGCTACAATCACTTTTCCGGCCACAGGCAGCAGCAACTCTACCATGGCCTTGACCACCTTTTTATCGGTCACTACCCCGCCGACCACAGTGCCGTCTTTTTTCAAACCATGATCACTGACAATATTGGGCTTGATAACTACGGTTTGACCTGTTTTAACATAGCGCTCCAAACCGCCCAGATTGGCAATCAAGCTTTTCAGCGAATTTTTGATCTGCTCGTATTCAAGCGATGCCGCGACGGTTTCGATGGCAACCGTCTCCTTGTGATGGTATGACTTTGAGAATTGCTGAGATTTGATTTTGCTGAGCAAGACCGCGGTGCTTAAATCCAGTTTGACTACCTTCCATCCCGCAATGTCGCAAGTTCGCGCCGGGCGAAAACCGTAGTCTACCAGAAGACTGTAACGGTGACGGTCTTCAGCCATCACCTGACAGGCAATCAGGTTCTCCTGCGCAATAATGGCATCCAGTATAGACGCTTCGACGCCTTTTCCGTGAAACTCCGGCCAGGCCCATATTTCCAAAACCAGGCTGTTATTTCTGTCAAAAACCACCAAGCCCTGTAACTGCTCGTCCTGGTACGCCCAATAGGTTTCGATACCGCTTATATCCTGCCACGAATTCCAGTTATACTGGAGGTAGCCTAAATCCAGGCCAAAGTGTTCGTAGGCCTGTTGCAAACGGTTAAAAACCTGGGTTTTCATTTCTTGCGGCGCTAAAACCAATTCTGTTGGCAATACTCTCATCCTCCGATCTAACTTACTCCATATCTTCCCCTGCAGTATAAAGTACTCTTCTTTAGAGGCCGAAAAAAGATCATCCGTCCCCCATTCTCCGCGTTGTCTCTTTATAAGAACCATGACTTACAAGATTCACACAAAATCGTCATAATCCTCGCTATGATTCTAGCATACTGTAATCATAGCATTTAATAAAGAATCAATAGGCGCATATTGGAAGTGGAGGGCGGGGCAGGAAACCCTGGAGTAAGTGGCACCCTATCCATAACGGAAAAGGTCAGAATTACGGAGAGCTTTGAAAACAATATCCCCGGCTGTTGCCGGGGATATCGACAAATCATGTCTAAAATTCGAAACGCAAGCGGAAAAGTTCTTTACTGGCGCATTTCGCGTAAGCCAGGAACCATCCCGCTTGCGTCAAATTGACTCCTGCGATGACTAACCCAGAACATTCAAAAACCAGTATCCCTCTTCCTCAAACGGCTCCCCCAGCTTGATGGTGACGGGGGTGGAGAAAATCGGTCCATCGGTGACGACGGTGTGGTATTCACCGTTTTCGCCCGCCGCATCCGCCCCCTCCGCCTCGATTTCCTCAAGTACGGCGGCACTCAATTCACGTCCCAGGAAACTCTTATCCAGCTTACTAGCCTGAACCACGACTATGGTAGCTTTAAACCCTGCTTCCAGGAAATCGGTCAACAGTTGTTTTCTGGGCTGCTGCCAGAGGGGGTGATAAGGCTTGATACCTATCGGCTTGCAGACTGATTCCACCCAATGCAGGTGATCTGCGATATCTATGTCGCCGAAGACACCGTGGTCTATTTCCCTGGATTTAAATTCCCTCAATACCTCAGCAAATACCGGAGTATACTCCTCCCATGAAGCAGAGCGAACTGCCAGGGGAATCCCCAGGGACCTGGCCTGATTTTGCAAGACCTGTAGAGGCAAGCCGTGAGAGCGGGATTTCTGGCCTCCTTCTGCCAGCATAGTGAGCAAACAGGCCGGGCGGCCGCCTTTTATAATGGCACGATGCAAAGCGAGACAGGAGTCTTTGCCCCCGCTCCAAGAACAAAAAAACGCTTTATCCTGAATTGTCATTACTATCCCTCCATCCGGTAGTGGGGTAGACAGATGCCCGCAAGAAAAAACAGTGCCTTTGCAGTTCACATATTCTAAAGACAATCCCTTAATCCCTTCTTTTAGCTTCAGTATCTATGTTCTTTTGCCAACCCGGCAGCTCTTCCGGGGCTTGTATCAATAATTATGCGCTAAGGTTCTCCATGTAACATGCCAGGTCTGGATAAGCTTTGTCCCTCGTTAAAGAATATAACCTGGCGATTCACCGCATATTTTTCATGATTTGGCCTGCCCTGATTTATGAGGGCCTATGCCCTCTGGCATAATATGACCATAAACCGGGAACAAAGTAATAAGAGTAGAGTTTGGAGGAATTATTCCCGTGGATTATATATCCGTTGGAGAAAGCGTCCCCCGCAAAGATGCCTGGGAAAAGGCAAGCGGGGCTGCCAGATACAACAGTGACCGAATCCAACCCGGCTTATTACACGGTGCTCTGGTGACCAGCACCTGCGCTCACGGATTAATAAAGTCAATAGACCTTGGGGCCGCCCTGACTATGCCCGGGGTAATCAATATTATTACCGGAGCTGATTTTCCAGTGCTGAGCGGACCGGTCTTGGAGGATCATCCCCCCCTGGCCTCAGGCAAAGTGCGTTATTATGGAGAACCGGTCGCAGTTGTTATCGCCGCCACCGAAGCGCAAGCCGTAGCTGCAGTTGGAGCGGTAAATATTGAGTATGAAGCCCTGCCAATTGTCACTTCCCCTCTTGACAGCTTTAAGCCCGGGGCCCCTCTGATTCACGAAAGAGTGGACTTGTACAAGCGAATGGTATCTGATGTATATCCGGAAAAAGACACTAACATAGCAGACCATATTAAAATACGCAAAGGCGACCTGCCAAAAGGCTGGGCGGCCAGCCACACTATTATTGAAGCCGAGTATGATCTTCCCCAGGCCGATCACATTGCCATGGAAACTCGCAATGTCCAGGCCGAAATCTTACCCGGGGATGAGGTTGTGATCCATTCCTCATCGCAAACCCCCTTTTCCATTAGAAAAGAAATCAGTTCTTGCTTTGGCATCGATTTAGGCAAGATTACCGTCCATGTTCCCCTGGTGGGAGGGGGATTTGGCGGAAAAGCCGCTGTGCAACTGGAATTGATTGCTTATATGGCCTCTCTTTCAGTAGGGGGGCGGCCGGTCAAAATCGCCAATACCCGGGAGCAGGATATATCAACTTCACCCAGCCAATTGGGGCTTCACGCCAGAATCAAACTGGGAGCTGATCAAAGCGGGCGCTTTACAGCTCTGGAAGCAACCTTTATGGTGGATAGCGGGGCTTACTGCGATATCGGTTCGCGAATGGCCAAATCAATGGCTATGAACTGCACTGGCCCCTATCGAATAGACAATGTATGGTGTGATTCTTATTGCATATACACCAACCATATCTATGCCACCTCCTTCCGCGGTTTCGGCCATTTGGAATTTACTTTCGCCCTGGAACGCAGCCTAGATAAACTGGCCGCCCAAATGCAGCTCGACCCCCTGGAATTGCGGCGGAGAAACGCCCTGAAGGCCGGGGACAGCAGCCCTACGCAGGTTGCATTGACAACCAGCAACCTGGGCAACCTGGAGGCCTGTCTGGACAAACTCAAATCCTTGATCAATTGGGACCAAGGCCGGTATATTTCTATCGATGCTAACACCGTACGCAGCAAAGGCATCAGCTGTCTGTGGAAAACCTCGAACTCTCCTACTGATGCCTTCTCAGGAGCAATGGTCATTATCAATCCCGACGGCAGCATCAATCTTATTGTAGGAGCGGTTGAAATCGGGCCCGGCATGTTAACCACTCTGGCCCAAATATTGGCTGAGAAAATGAAAATGGATATTAACCGGATCCATGTGCACATGCCGGTCGATACCAGGGTGTCCCCTCACCATTGGAAGACCGTGGGCAGTATGACGACTTATATGGTGGGCAAGGCGGTGCTCGAAGCGGCTCAAGACGCCATTAATCAATTGCTCAGCCTGGCTGCTATGGTCCTCAAGGTTTCCCCTTCAGATTTGGATGTTGCCCGGGAAAGGGTTTATCTCAAGGATAATCCCGACTATTACATGGATATTGCAGATATCGGCCACGCCTATAAGTATCCTGACGGCAATTCCGTGGGCGGCCAGGTGATTGGAAGGGGAAGCTTTGTAATGCGCCATCTCACCCCTCTGGATCCCAATACCGGACGAGGCAGGCCCGGCCCGGCCTGGACGGTGGGGGCACAGGCCGTAGAGGTTGAATACAATCGCCGCGACCACAGCTATAAAATCCTTAAGGCCGTAACCGTTTTGGACGCTGGCAAGGTCATCAACCCCAAGCATGCCCGGGGTGTCATTACGGGCGGCGTGAGCATGGGCCTCGGGGTGGCCACCCGTGAAGAGATCATTTATGATGAACAGGGCCAGATCGGCACCTCCAGCCTGCGCACTTATAAAGTACTGCATTGCGGTCAGCAGCCCGAGTATGTGGTAGATTATGTGGAGACGCCCCTCTTGGACTCTCCCTACGGAGCCAGGCCTATAGGAGAACATGGCATAATCGGCATGCCAGCCGCCCTGGCCAACAGTCTCAGCCTGGCCGCCGGAATTGAACTGGATCAGTTGCCCTTAACCCCGGAATTAATATGGAAACGGCTGGAGGAGGAGAAGCGATGATCCCTTTCGATTTTGAATATTATCAGCCTGCTTCAATAGCAGAGGCAGTACAACTTTATAACGATTTGCAGCAAAACGGGAAAGCGCCCATGTACTACGGAGGGGGCACCGAAATCATCACCATGGCGCGCAACAGCAGCATCAAGACCCAGGCGGTTATCGATATCAAACAGATACCTGAATGTCAGCCGTTGGAAACAAAAGGTCAAAGCCTGATTATCGGAGCGGCGGTCACGTTGACCGCCATAGCCGAAGCCAACCCCTTCCCCCTGCTGACCCAGGCGGGATCAAGAGTGGCCGATCACAGCGTGCAGAACAAAATAACCCTGGGAGGCAATGTTTGCGGAACCATCATCTACCGTGAGGCCGTGCTCCCCCTTTTGCTCGCCGACAGCGAGGTTTGCATATCCGGTATTAATGAATCTCGGACAGAATCCATACATACTGTATTCGACCAGCAGATGAGGCTCAACAACGGGGAACTGGTGGTGCAATTCAAAATTCCCCTGGAGTATACCTCCCTGCCCTACTGGCATGTCAAAAAAACCAAATTGGAAAAGATCGATTATCCTTTGATTACCTTATGCGCCTTGAAAAAAGACGGGGATATCCGCATAGCATTGAGCGGGGCTTGTTCCTTCCCCTTCCGGGGCCGGGCTATGGAAAAGGCCTTAAACCAACCGGGAGAGGATCTGAGCAAACGTGTTGCCCAGGCCCTGCAGCAACTGCCCGGACCTTTGCAGGATACTGTGGCCGGCTCATCTAATTACCGCAGATTTGTGCTGGGCAACCTGCTGGAAGATGCCATAGATGGCTTGGAGGGATAAATGATGTTTCAAATGCAGCAGATCGGGCCCATTCAACTGGATATTAACGGCGCCAAGATTAGCGCGGTGGTCAGACCGGCAGACACCCTGCTGTATGCTTTGAGGGAGGTTCTGGGGCTGACCGCCGCTAAGCCGGGATGTGAAAACGGCGACTGCGGATCATGCACGGTTTTGGTCGACGGTCTGCCGGTCAAATCCTGCTTGATGCTGGCGGTAGAAGCGGTAGGCCATAAGATCACCACCTTGGAAGGTCTGCAGGACGCTCCTATTCAGAAGGCTTTTGTAGAGCACCGGGCTTTTCAGTGCGGCTATTGCACCCCGGGTTTCATCATGACCTGTCAGGGGTTGATAGAAAAACACCCTGATGCCGACGAAGAGACCATGTTCACCTGGCTGGAATCAAATATCTGCCGCTGCACCAGCTACGAAGAGATCACCGGGGCGGTGCGCAGTGTACTGAATATAACCCCGGAATAAAATACCGGTTGCCGGAAGCAGCGACAGTTCCCGGTCGATTAGGATAATTCGCCCCGGGGCGTTCACCGCTTTGGTTACCGTCAAAAAATCAGGACTACCCTGACATTATCCTTTCCCGAGCGGTGGCGGTGTCCGGCCGGCCATCCTGCCCGGGGCGAAATAAACCAGACCCGGCGGCGCATCCCGCAATCGATCCTTTTTTATGGCCTATGGCTTATCTTTTTGCGGTCGCTTCTCCCTTAAATGGCGCCAATGAACACCGCTTCTTCTAAAAGCCGGCGAAATAATAAATTATCAAGACCAGCTGCAGGACTAGTATTATTGGGAGGCCGTACTTGAAACTGCGGTGGCGGGTTTTGTGCCGGAATTGATACATAGCCAGTATTCCGCCTAAGGCGCCACCTAGAAGCGCAGCTGTGAAAAGGGTTCTTTCCGGAATCCTCTTTTCCCCGCGCTGTGAGTAGCCTTTGTCGAGCGCGAATAATACATAGCACAGAGTATTGACTGCCAAAGCGTAAAAAAGCAAGACTTGATCGCTGTAGGCCATGCCGCTATTCCTCCCCCAGGATTGATTTCTCCGTCATTACGGCCATCCATGACTGCATCACAGCTGAAGGATTGGTCATAGAGAGTATGGTGACTAACTGCTATCTGCAGACGTCGGCTCTATCATCATTAATATTATTATAACCGCGGATACTGATCTTGCTGTCGAATACCCCGCAAAAAAACCACGCTCATCCGTTAACACGGAAAATAGGCCAAGATTGCTTTTACAGTGCCGCCGCAGTGGTTTAAGATATAGGATAGCTGCAATAATATTTTTGTGAAAGTCTGCTTTAGAAGGTGAGTCTCTTTGCGTGAGGAAATAGTCTTTACTTGCGGGGAAGGCCGTTTGGGCATACAGGTTCAGGCCATTTTAACCGGTGACGGGGTGGCAGTCTTCCTCACCGGGGGGGAAAAACCTCATGTGGGGGGAGTGGCGATGAGTGTTCCGCGCCATCCCCGGACAGCTTCGGGTCAACGCCCGCAAACCTGGGTAACCCCCCGCTCTGGACACCGCGATTCTGATGTTGCCACCCTGGTGGCCGAGCAGCTCTGCCGGGAAACCGGTTGTTGCGCGGCAGTAATAGCGGGAATTCATATTGATCGGGCCTCCCGTCAGGAAATTGATGCCCTGGTGCAAAACAGCCTGGAAGCAGCCCGGCTATTGGCTGACAGAATCAAGCAGATAGTGGAGATCGAACATGCATAAGAACCTGCGCTCCTTTATTGAGCAACTACGCCGGGAAAAAGACATTATCGAGATAACGGCTGAAGTAGACCCCTATCTGGAACTGGCTGAAATCCACCGCCGGGTGGTGGAAGAAGGCGGTCCGGCCTTATTATTCACCCGGGTTAAAGGGAGTTCATTTCCGGTTGCCACCAATTTATTTGGCACCGTACGGCGTATGGAAATGGCCATGGGTCCCAAACCGCAAGCTATTGTAAACAAAGCCATCAACGCCTTGCACCGGCTCTTACCGCCGCGCTTGAGCAGTTTGTGGGGGGAACGCGGTTGGCTTCTGGATATGGCCCGCATCGGCTTGAATCATGTGCCGTCCCACCGGGCGCCGGTTTTAAGAGAGTCCTTGCAGCCGGTTAATATCAAAGCCCTGCCGTGCATCACCAGCTGGCAGGAGGACGGCGGACCGTTCTTCACCCTGCCCCTGGTGTATACCGAAAGCCCGCATGGAGGCGAACACAACCTGGGCATGTACCGCATGCAGGTATTCACTGCAACTCAAACCGGCATGCACTGGCAGATCCATAAAGGCGGCGGATTTCACTTCCATGAAGCTGAG